>JAEUHU010000341.1 GCA_016793305.1 Planctomycetota bacterium | reverse complement strand
GTCGCGGGTCGCGGTCACCCATTGGTTGTGGTGCGCGCGCATGCGGCAGGGCGACCGCGCCGGCGCCGCGGCGGTCGTGGCACCGATCCGGGCCGACCTGGACGTGGTCGAGAACCGTTCGTACCACGCGCTGTGTCGGCTCTACCACGGCGACCTGCGCGCCGAGGAGCTGCAGCCGGCGGCTGGCAGTGCTGGGGCGGCGATGGCGTTCGGTCTGGCCCACTACTGGCTGGTCGTCGGCGACCACGCGCGCGCCTCGGCGGCGCTGCGAGAACTGGCCGCGCAGCCGGGCTGGACGGCGTTCGGCGTCATCGCAGCGGGCGCGGAACTGCGTCGGCAGGGCTGAGTCGGCCTGGCCGCGGCTCGAAGCGCGGATTACTCGGCCGACTGCGAGCATGGCACTGCCGCAGCCTGATCCACCCAACCGACGCCTTCGTGGTCGGCGAGCCCCATGGCTCCGCCCGAGGCGGCGCCTCGTCAGAAGTTCCAGCCGAAGGCGATGCCGTACTGGTCGAACGGGTAGTCGTCGACATCCGTCATCCGCATCCACTCGAGGCGCACCCACAGCGACTCGGCCAGTGTGGTCTGCACCCCGAGTCCAACCAGCGGCGACACGCCGGTGTCGGTGTTGTCGGGCTGGCCATCGTCTTTCGACTTCTGGTGCCAGAGGAAGCCTCCGACGCGGCCGACGGCCTCGATCTTGCCGAGGATCGGGTAGTGGAGCAGGCCAGAGACCGCCACGCCCTGCACCCGATACGAGCCGACGTCCGTGCCGGTGTCGTTGCTCCACTCGTACTTGCCGAGGTTGTCGTACTCCACCTCGGCACCGACGAGGTCGCCCCATCGGCCGCCGACGCCGACGCCCCATGCCACCTCGGTCTCGTCCTCGGAGTAGCCCACTTCGTCGGCGGTGTCCGAGTCGACGTCGGACACGGACATGCGGACGTGCGCGAACTTCCTCGGCGGCGCAGCCTGGCATGCCGCCAGCAGGACGAGTCCGAGGATGCCTAGGGTTGGAGAGAAGGTACGAGCGGGCATGACCGGACTCCTGGCTTGCGTCCTGTGACCTTGGGCAGGTGGTACGAGGCCACCGAGGCTGCGGGCAGCCTAGCCACTGCCGAAGCAGCGGTCCCTACGCACTCGGTGTCGGGCGCCACGTCAGCCGCCGGCGCAGCGCGCACAGCGGCTGGCGAACGGCAGCAGCTCGAGCCGGGCTTCGCCGATCCGACCGCGACACTGTTCGCAGGTGCCGAAATCGCCGCGCTCGATGCGGGCCAGCGCTCGCTCGATCTGGCCCAGCTCGACGGTGGCGCCGTCGTCGAGTTCGTGCAGGGTCTCGCGGTTCTGCAACTCGCTCGCGCGCTCCTCGCTGTCGGCCGACAGCGGCTCGTCGCGATGGTGCAGATGGCGGTCGAGGCGCTGACGGCGGGCCTGCAGTAGGCACCGCAGGTCGAGGAGCTGCTGCTTGATCTTGCGCGTGTCCATGGCTTGCCCGCCGCGGCGCGGCGGCCTGAGAACGCCATCCACGATCTCGGGCGCGAGCTGAGGCGTGTAGCGGGCGGCTGTGCGTAGCGTGCCGGTCCTGCGCGCCGCAAGCCTCACTCCACCAGGGTCGTGCCGCCTGCCCGACGCCGTGGCCAGCAAGCCCAGGCAACCGCAGCGCCATGCCACGCCGCCAGCAACAGCCACGACGGCCGTCCATACACCGCTCCCGCCCCGTCGCCGCCGGCCCACGCCGCGTCCGAGCGCCACCACGGCACGACGAGCGCTGCCACCAGCGCTCCAGCCCCGACGAGCACCGCGGAGCGGCATTGCCGTTCCGTGCGGCCGAGCACGGCACCGCGGGTCGCGAAGACGAGCGCCCACGGCGCGATCAGGAACATCAGGCGCATCTCGCGCATGATCCCTCCCACCAGCACGCTGAGCAGCGTCAGGGGCAGCACGATGCGCCACGTGTCCTGCAGTCGCCGCAGCAACGGTTCCGCCGCCGGCGCGCGCGCGTTCAGGGCCTGCAGCGCATGCGGCCACAGGCAGCCGAACGCCAGCGCCAGGCACAGCACGGTCTCCTTCCAGCTCTGCAGGTTGTCGAGCGAACTCGCCAGCGAGTGACGTTCCCAGCCCATGCCGAGTCGAACGGCGATCGCCACCAGGACGATCGGCGCGATGTGCAGCAGGCGCCCCCACCGCTGCGGCGCGGGACCGCTCACGACGTGCACGATCGCCAGGGTCAGCAACGTCTCGCGCGTCGCGACGCCGACCATGGCGGTCAGCACGAACGGCACCAGGGCACCCCGCAGCCAGAACACCAGGCCCCACGTCATGCAGGCGTAGGCCAGCGGATCCTCGCGCGTATGGGTCGGGAAGCCGTAGGCGTGGATCACGGGAAAGGCGGCGACGAACGCGATCGCGCCCACCGCCGTCTGCCAGCCACGCAGTCCGACCGTGCGCAGCAGTGCCCGCACGCCCGCGAGTGCCAGCAGCCAGGCCACGGCGCTGGCCAGCAGGAACACCTGCCAGAACACCGGGCCGCCGTGGGCGAAGCCCTGTTCGCCCCCGCCGAGCGCCGCCGTCACCGCGTCGACGATGACGCGGAACAGGACGCGATAGCGGAACGGTGGCTGGTCGTACATCGGCTGCAGCCCGGGCTGCCCGATCCACAGTTCCTCCTCGAGCCGCGCCGGTGACGAGACCGCGCTGGCGCGGCCCCACACCTCGGCGCAGAAGGCCAGCGCCAGCAGGGCGAACGGCAGGGCCGCTGCGAGCGGATTCGGCGCCGAGGCAGCGGGCCTCGGGAGCGGCTCTCTGGACATCGGAGTATGGGCGGATGCCGGCCCGGAGCCGCGCGCGGACGACGACGCACCGCGTGCGCGCGGGACACGAGTCATGGTCCCGGACCACCCAGGACCTGCGCCGGCACTCTGCCGACTCCGCACGACCTCGTCCAGGAGGTGCAACGTCAAGGCAGGACGCCATCTCGCCGATAGGACCGACGTCTGGGATCGAAGGCCCCTCTCGAGAGGCTCCTCCGTCGCCCCGTTCCGTCCCCTCCCCGAGCGGCTCGGCCAGCCGCCGCAGCTCCCGCGCTCATGACCACCATCCTCATCCCCACCACGCCGGAGCGGCACGAACGACTGCACCTCTGCCTGCAGAGCCTGCAGCAGAACTGCACGCTGCCGGTGATCGTCTCGCTGTGCTTCGAGCCGGCCGCGGGAGCCACCGCCCCGACGCTGAGGTTGGCGCGCGCCGCCGCGAAGGGACCGGTGATGTGCCTCAACGACGACATGGAAGTGCTGCCGGGCTGCATCGAAGCGCTGCACGCGACCTGGCTCGAGCGCGGCGGCTTGTGCTTCCCGGCCGACGGGATCCAGGACGGCGACCTCGCCTGTGTGCCGTACTGCCACCGCGACTACCTGCTCGAGAACTTCTACGCGGGCTACATCCACAACTTCGCCGACACCGAGCTGACGCTGCGCGCGCGGCAACGCGGCGAGCTGCACTACGTGCCGCAGGCGAAGCTGCTGCACCACCATTGGACGAAGGGCGCCCCGCACGACGACACCTACGGCAAGCAGCGCGCGTCGTGGGCGCACGACAAGGCGCTGTTCGCGGCGCGCAATCCGGACGCGCAACCCGGTCGCCCGAGCACCCCGCGAGCCCAGCTCGTGCCGTAGCACGGCCCCGCGCTCCCGCTGGACCCGTTGCGGCTGCGTGCGCAGCATCGACGCGAGGCCGGCGCAAACAGCCGCGCGCAGCACGCGGTCAGGCGACGACGACGCGCCGCACGCCGGCCACCAGCTCGGCGATGCCACGCGGCCCGCGCCCGAACGGCACGACCCGCGCGTGGCCGGCGAGCGCTTCCGGGCAACGCGCACGCGGCACGCACAGCAGGTAGCGAACCTCCCGCTCGAGCAGTGCGACCTTGCCGGCGAGTGCCCGCGGATCGCGCAGGCCGGCGAGTTCGATCCACCACGACGGCTCGGCGAGCCGTTCGCAGTACCTGGCCTCGCCCCACCACGAGGCGCCCGTGTCCGCGTTCGCCGCCGCGTGGCTCGCGCCCGCGCGCGGCCGCAGCGCGAAGTCGGGGAACGCGAGTCCATCGCCGAGCGGCAGCGGGGCCGGCTCGCGCACCAGTTCGAAGCCGGACAGCTCCGTGCACAACCGCGCCGCGACCGCGGCTTCGAGCCGGCTGTCGAACGGCGCCGACGGCTCGCCGACCGGCAGCGCGTCGAGCGACGACAACACCAGGGTGCCGCGACGACCGCGCCAGCGGCACGCGGCCCGCAGCACGAAGCGGCGCGCCAGGCCGAGCACCGGCAGCAGCCCGGCGAGGCGGCGACCGGCGCGCGCGTCCCCGGGTGCGGGCAGCCAGGCGAGTCGGGCGCCGTCGGCGTCGCCACCGACGAACCGGAACGACGCGCCGTGCAGCCACGCGGTGCGCAGCACGGTGCGGCTCTGGCCGTGCAGTTCGAGTTCGGCGGCGGTCGCGGTGGTGAGCAGCGCCTGCGCGAAGCGGCCGTTGGTCGCCCGCCGCAACCGATCCGGATCGAGCCCGGGCGGCCAGCGCACGGCGCGCTGCGCGCCGAGGTCGGCGAACAGGCGTGCCGCGACGGCGTCGGCCGCGATCCCGCTGGCGGCGGCGCCGGCGGCGAGCGCTTCGGCGCGGGTCGCACCACGCGCCACCGCCGCGAACACGACGCGACGCAGTTCGTGCACACGCCCCTCGCCGACCATCGCCCGGCGCGGCAGCACCAGGTCGCGCAGCGTCGCGAGCACCGCCGTCCACCGCACACCGGCCCGCGGCGGCACGTCGTGCTGCCGCCACGCCGCCGCCAGGTCGGCGAACGGTCGCCCGGCGAACGCCGCGGCCTGCAGCAGCAGCTCGCGCAACCACGGCGTGTCCGCGTTCGCGAGCCAGTCGGGCAGCAGTTCGCCGTCGACCAACGTGCACGGCACGGCGTCCGCGGCGAGCCCCCTCGAGGAACACGCGCTCGACGGACCGCGTCCGGCCGGTTGCGGCCTGTCCGCCGACACCCGCGTCACCGCCCGAGCTCCGCTGCGAAGCGCCGCGCCCGGCCGACCTCGACGGTGTCCGCGGCGACCAGTTCGTAGACGATCCCGTGGGCGCCGACGCGGTCGAAGCGCGCCCGCCGATCGCCGCGACCGAACCCTCCGCCCACGACGATGCCGACGTCGGCGGTGCCGGCCGCGACGCCGAGTTCGAGCAGGCGCGGGCCGACCAACACCCGCAGGTCGCGCCGCGCGAACGCCGCCAGCAGCGCCGCCCGTTCGCGCTTGCCCAACTCGGCGGTCAGCGGCGCCACCAGGTGCTCGCGCGCGATCGCGTAGGCGCTGCCGCGATCCGGCGTGAACACCAGCACCGCCTGCCCGCGATGCAGCGCGAGCAGTTCGCCGCACACCGCCGCCTTGGCCACGTTCCATGCCGCCACCGCCCGCGCGCGATGCCAGGCCAGCAGCGACGGCCGCCACCCGGGATGCCGCCGCGCCTCCTGCACGAAGGTGCCGAAGCCGGCGTTCGGCCGCAGCGCCACGAACGCGTCGTAGCCGCACAGGAACTCGTGGAACGCGCGCTCGTACGCCGTGCGTTCGTCGGCGGCGAGCGGCAGGTGCAGCTCGAGCCGTGCGCTGCCCCCGCCGCGGTCGGCGACCAGCAGCAGCGGGCCAGCCCACGCGGTGATCGCCAGCAGGGCCGGGGTCGCATGGTCGACCAACGCCAGCACGTGCGCCGGTGCCAACCCTGCCAGCGCCGCCGTCAGGGAAGAGGCCGGCAGCAGTTCGGGCTGCAGCACCACCAGCAGGTCGTGGCGCGGCGGCCGCGTGGCGAGTTCGTGCAGGGCGCGGCCGACGACCACGACGTCGATCGCCGCCGTGCCCGGCCGTTCGCGCAGCGCCGCCTGCCAGCGCAGTTCGGCGCCCGAGTCGCGCACCAGCAGCAGCGTGCGGGCCCCGGTGTGGCGCACTGCCGCCAGCACGAAGTCGACCGCGGCGCCGTCGCCGAGCCCGACCAGCACGCCCTGGCCGCCGTGTGCCAGCCAGGTGGCGAGGGCCGGCGGCGCCGGTTCGACCGCGTGCGGCCGTTCGTCCGGCTCGAGCGGGGCCGGTGTCAGCAGGTCGACGAACGGGGCCCCCGCTGCCAGCAACTGGCGACGCACCCGGGCCCGCGCCGACAGCGGGGCGCGCAGGGTGCCGTCGTCGGTGCTCTGCAGGTCGTGCGGCGGTCGCAGGAAGTCCGGCCACCCGCGCACGCAAAGGGAGCCGGCCTGTCGTTCGAGCAA
>JAEUHU010000361.1 GCA_016793305.1 Planctomycetota bacterium | reverse complement strand
GCCGTTGCCCCAACGCAGCGGCAGTGGCCCGACCGACTGGTTCGCCTTCGAGTTGCTCGAGGACTTCCGCGCCGCGACCGAGAAGGAGTTCCTGCGCCGCAAGCTGCTCGAGTTCGGCGGCAACATCAAGCGCACCGCCGAGCGCATCGACCTGCAGCGCAGCAACCTCTACAAGAAGCTCGAGCGCTACGGGCTCAAGTGAGCCCGCGGGCCGCGCGGACGATCGTCTCCCCGGCGCGTGCCGGCACGGCACGCGCGGCTCCAGGTGCCGCGCGCGCTGCGCGAACGATCAGCCGCCGGCCTTCGGCAGCTGGATCTTCTGGCCCTCGCGCAGCGTGTCGCCGAGCCCGGTGTTCGCCGCCTTGATCTGCGCGATCATGCGGTCGGCGTTCTGGCGCCCGTAGGTCCGCTCGGCGATCCGCCACAGCGAGTCGCCCTTCTTCACGACGTAGGTCGTGGTCGCAGCTGCGACCGTGGCCCGCGCACCCTCGGTGCCCCGGCCCGCCACTCCGTCGAGACCACTCTGGATCGGATCGACCACCGGGGTGTTGCCCGACGGCGCACCGACCGCGGAAGCATCGAGGCGAACGGTCGGCTCGGGCCGGACCGACGGGCTGTCCGTGCCGGCACCCTCGAGCAACGTGCGCGGCCGCTGCGTCTCGATCGCGGCGGCGAGCACTTCGTCGTCGACCCAGGGCAGCGCGACCTCCTGGCCGACGCGCAGCACCGACAGTTCCTCGTTGAGGCTCTGCGCCTCGGCGAGGAACGGGTCGCGCGCGCCGCACCAGCGTCGCACCAGCGTGTCGAGCGAGTCTCCGGACTTGGCGCGCACGAACCGCACGTTGCGATCGCGCCGCGACAGGCCGAGCGACTGGGCGACCAGTTCGGCCGCGACCATCGGCTTGACCTGCGCCATCAGCGGCAGCTCGGTGCCGAGCTGGCTCGGCGCCGGCACCCCCGACCCGCCGAGCAGCGCCGGCTCGACGAGCCCGGCACCCGATGCACTCTTGCCGCCGGCGACCGGCTGCTCCGGAGTCTTCGGAGCGGGAGCCTTGGGCAGCAGATCGGTCAACGAAGGCGCCGCACCTTCCGACTTGATCGACGACTTGGCGTCGGCACCGCGCCCGAACACCACCGCGACCAGCAGGATCAACGCCAGGAAACCCGTGACCGCGTAGACCAACAAACGCTCGTTCTGCTTCATGGAACCCTCCAGCAGCTGAGTACAGCCACCGCCTGAAAGCGCCCCCATCCTGACCGAGAACGGCCCTGACCGGATTACGGAGCGCGCCTGCCGTCGGACTGACCGACCGACGACGGCCGAATGCTAGCGAGCGAATGCGCCGACGCCACCGGGTGCTCGACGAAGTTCCCGCGCGCGCTGTGTCCCTAGCCGCCGAGATCGACGCCGGCGCGCTTGGCGAACGCACTCGCCGCGCCATAGCCGGCGTCGGCGTGGCGCATGACGCCGGTGCCCGGGTCGCACGTCAACACGCGGCGGATGCGCGCCGCCGCCGCCTTGCTGCCGTCGGCGACGGTGACCTGGCCGCTGTGGATCGACTTGCCCATGCCGACCCCACCGCCGTGGTGCAGCGACACCCAGGTGGCCCCCGACGCGACGTTCAGCATCGCGTTCAGCAGCGGCCAGTCGGCGATCGCGTCGCTGCCGTCGAGCATCGCCTCGGTCTCGCGGTACGGCGACGCCACCGAGCCGCAGTCGAGGTGGTCGCGGCCGAACACCACCGGCGCCTCGAGCTCGCCCTTCGCCACCAGCTCGTTGACGGCGAGGCCGAAGCGCGCGCGCTCGCCGTAGCCGAGCCACAGGATGCGCGCGGGCAGCCCCTGGAACGCGATCTTCTTGCTCGCCTTCTCGATCCACGAACGGATCGCCGGGTTGTCGCCGAACATCTCGAGCGCCAGCCGGTCGGTGCGCGCGATGTCGGCCGGGTTGCCCGACAACGCCACCCACCGGAACGGGCCGCGGCCTTCGCAGAACAGCGGGCGGATGTATTCCGGGATGAAGCCCTTGATGCGGAACGCCTCGGCGATGCCGTGCTCGCGCGCCTCGGTGCGGATGTTGTTGCCGTAGTCGAACGTGATGGCGCCGCGCTCCTGCAGGTCGAGCATCAGCGCCACGTGCTTGGCGACGGTGCGGTAGGCCTGCTCGAGGTAGGCCTTCGGGTCGCGTTCGCGCAGCTCCTTCGCCTTCTCGACGGTCATGCCGTCCGGCACGTAGCCGACCAGCATGTCGTGCGCCGACGTCTGGTCGGTCAGCATGTCCGGCACGACGCCGCTGTCTCGGATCATGGTCAGCAGCTCGGTGGCGTTGCAGCGCACGCCGATCGACCACGCCTCGCCCTTCGCCTTCTTCTCGAGGGCGACCTTCAACGCCAGCTTCGGATCGTCGATGCGCTGGTCGAGGTACTTCGTCTCGAGGCGCTTGTCGATGCGCCAGCCTTCGACGTCGCACGCGAGGCAGACACCGCCCGCCATCGTGATCGCCAACGGCTGGGCACCCCCCATGCCGCCGAGCCCGGCGGTGACGACGAGCCGCCCCTTCAGATCGCTGCCGTAGTGCTTCTTGCCGGCGGCGACGAAGGTCTCGTAGGTCCCCTGCACGATGCCCTGCGTGCCGATGTAGATCCAACTGCCGGCCGTCATCTGGCCGTACATGATCAGCCCGAGCTTGTCGAGGCGGCGGAACTCGTCCCAGTTCGCCCAGT
>JAEUHU010000347.1 GCA_016793305.1 Planctomycetota bacterium | reverse complement strand
GAAGCTGCGGGTCGCGAAGAACCTGGCCAAGAAGCTGCTCGGCTTCCGCTACCTGATGGACGTGATCCCGACCGATCCGTCGCTGGTGCGCGGCACGCACGGGCGGCTGTACGGCGACGACGACAAGGGGCCGGTGTTCCTCTGCAGCGACCGGCGCCTGGCTCGCGATCGGGTCGCGGCGACCGACGTCAAGGAGCTGTGCCTGCGGTTGCTCGGGGAGTGAGCGATGACGAAGCCGATCGGTCCGGGCCAACGGGAGCGTCTGGAACGCCTCGTCGCTGCCGGCGAGGACGACGAGGCGCTGCGTCTGCTGGCGCAGTGGGTGAAGCAACAGGAGCTGACGCCGTGGGCGATGGAGTGGCTCGGCCGCATGCACCTCGCGCGTGGCGATCGCGTCGCCGCGGGCCAGGCGTTCTTCTGGGCCGGGGTGCGGGAAGGCGACGAAGTGCAGGCCGCGATCGCCGCGTTCCTGCGGCGCACGCCGCGGCAGCTGCTCATGACCCTGCGGCGATGTGCCCGGGTGCCGTTCGATCGGCTCCCGACCGCGGTCCAGGCCGATCTGGGCGCGTTCGGCGTCGACGCGGAGCTGGCGGCGAAGCTGCTGGCGCCGCCCCCTCCGAAGCCACTCTGGATGCGGCTCGTCGTCGGAGGGTTCCATCTGGTGTTCGCGGGGATCGTCGTCACAGGTGTCGTGACCTTGTTGCGGCTGCTCCTGGGTCTCTGGAGGGTCGGCTGAACCGTCGAGGACCCTGACCCTGGCGGGCCTGGGCGATCGTGGACGGCACCGAGAAAATCGCAGGTCGTGTCGATTCTGGCCTGAGCCCGGCGACGCAGGGGCAACCAGCGCGGCCACCCGGACGCGCGCACGAACCTCCAAGGACCACCGATGCGAATCCTCTGCATGCACAAGGCGAGCCCGCAGGACGAAGCGGGCATGCTCCCTCCCCAAGAACTGATCGAAGGCATGGGCCAGTTGATCGGCGAAGTCGCCCAGAAGGGCCTGATGCTGGCTGGCGAAGGCCTGAAGCCGACCTCGACCCGCTTCCGCCTGACGTTCGCGGCGGGGCGCTGCGAAGTGACCAAGGGGCCGTTCCGTGGCGACCGGGAACTGCCGCAGCGGCTGGTGGTGCTGAAGGTCGCCAGCGAAGCCGACGCGATCACCTGGGCCCGACGGTTCGGCGAAGCGGTCGGCGCCACGCGGCTCGAGCTCGGGCCGCTGACCGAGGAGTGGGATCTCGGCTACGGCACGCGGCCGCCGGACGCGCCGCTGCGCTACCTGCTGCTGCAGCAGGCGAGCGAGGCGTACGAAGCCGGAGCTTCGCCGACGGCGGCGCAGCAGCAAGGCCTGCGCACGGTGCTGGCAGCGATGCAGCAGGCCGGGGTGCTCGGCTTCACCGAAGCGCTGCGGCCGAGCCGCGAAGGCGTGCGCCTCGTCTACCGCGACAACGTGCGCAAGCGCACCGACGGACCGTTCACCGAGTCGAAGGAGATCATCGGCGGCTTCTGCATGATGCAGATGCGCTCGATCGACGAGATGGTCGCGTTCTGCGATCGCTTCGCGCGCATCCTCGGCGGCTCCTGCGAGGTCGACGTGCGTATCGTCGCCGAGACGGACGGAGGCGAGCCGTGAAGCTCGGGCGGGTGCTCAGTGGGCTGGCGGTGGCGTTCCTGCTGTTCAGCTCGCTGGTGAAGTTCTTCGCACCGGAGGCCGTGCGCGAGAGCCTCGTCGAACTGGGTTGGCCACCGCAGCTGGCCATCGGTCTCGGCTTGCTCGAGCTCACCTGCACGGGGCTCTACGCCGTGCCGCCGACCGCGCGCTGGGGGGCTCTGCTGCTCACTGGCTATCTGGGCGGGGCCGTCGCCACGCACCTGCGGCTGCTGCATCCGTGGGCCACGCACACGCTGTTCCCGGTTTGGCTCGGCGGGCTGGTCTGGGCCGGGCTGCTGCTGCGGGATCCGCCGCTGCGGGCGTTGCTCCTGCGGCACAGGACGTGAGCGTGGGCGACGACCGCAGCGTGATCGAAGCCGTGTGGCGGCTCGAGGCGCCGCGCATCCTCGGCGCGTTGTCGCGCGTCGTGCGCGACGTCGACCTGGCCGAGCAGTGTGCGCACGACGCGCTGGTCGCCGCACTCGAACAGTGGCCGCGCGACGGCACGCCGGAGAGTCCCGGTGCCTGGTTGCTGGCCGTGGCGCGGCGGCGCCTGCTCGACGACCTGCGCCGCCAGCGACGCGAACAGGAAGGCCTGCTCGGGCTCGGGCGCCAGTTCCTCGAGCGGCAGCTGGCCGCGTCGGCCGAGCGCGACGATGCGTTCGGCGACGACGTGCTGCGGCTGATGTTCCTCTGCTGCCACCCGAGCCTGCCTCCGGAAGCGCGCACGGCGTTGACGCTGCGCTTGCTCGGCGGCCTGTCGACCGACGAGATCGCGCGTGCCTACCTGGTGCCCGAGCCGACGATCGCGCAGCGCATCGTGCGAGCGAAACGCACCTTGGCCGAGCATCGCGACGACTTCGACCTGCCGGGCGAACAGGGCCTCGCCGCGCGCACCGGGGCCGTGCTCGAGGTGGTCTACCTGATGTTCAACGAGGGCTACGCCGCCTCCTCGGGCGAACGTTCGCTGCGCGTCGACCTCTGCGAGGAGGCCCTGCGCCTCGCGCGCCTGCTCGCCGCCAGCCTGCCGCGACAGGCCGAAGTGCACGGGCTGGCCGCGCTGCTGGAGCTCCAGGCGTCGCGACTGCCGACCCGGCAGGGAGAACAGGGCGATCCGGTGCTGCTGTTCGAGCAGGATCGGTCGCGGTGGGATCGGCTGCTCGTGCAGCGCGGGCTCGCGGCGTTGGCGGTGGCGGAGTCGCTCGGCGAAGTGGCCGGGCCCTACGTGCTGCAGGCGCGCATCGCCGCCTGCCACGCGCGGGCTGCGACGCCGGCGGCCACGGACTGGGCGGGCATCGTCGCGCACTACGACCAGCTGCTCGGCGTGGCGCCGTCGCCGGTGGTCGCATTGAACCGCGCGGTCGCCGTCGCGATGGCGTTCGGCGTCGAGGTCGGTCTCTACCTGGTCGACGATCTGGCGCAGGAGCCAGCCCTCGCGGAGTACCACCTGCTGCCGAGCGTGCGCGGCGAACTGCTGCGGCGTCTCGGCCGGGTCGACGAGGCGCGCGCGGAGTTCCTGCGCGCCGCGACGAAGACCGGCAATGCCGCCGAACGGGCGGCGCTGCTGCGCCGCGCGGCCGCGTGCGGTGCTGGTGGCTGACGATCCCCTCGCCCGGCGCGCGCGGGATCGGGAACTGCGCTCATCCACCAGGTCGCGATCACCCGTCGGCGATCAGCAGCGTGACCGCGTCGGGCGCCGGGTCGAGGAACACGCCCTTGCGACCGACCTCCACGTCGCCCCGCTTCCACACCATCGTCGCCGTCGTCTCGGGCAGCGACAGAACCGGCGACTTGCCGTTCGG
Source organism: Planctomycetota bacterium (assembly GCA_016793305.1). The sequence continues at coordinate 888 of JAEUHU010000347.1, read as the reverse complement.
CAGCGTAAGCGCGTTCGTGCTCGAGATCATGGTCTGGCTGTGCAGTTCGGCATGCAGCAGCGAGCCGTCGGCGTCGAAGAACTGCACGACGAGGTCGGCGGCCCCTTCGACGCACAGCGAGCACATGCGCGTCAGCACGACCCGCAGCTCGGTGCCGTCTCGCGTCCACTCCTCCACCAGCTGGTTGGCGTAGAGCCAGCCGTCCTTGGCGATGCCCAGGCGCACGCCGCGGCGCGGGGCGTTCGCCAGGGTGAACGTGCCGTCGGCGGCGGTCACGGTCGACGGACCGCCGACCGCGCCTTCGACGCTCGCCGCGGCGAGCCAGCAGTGGATCGACGCATCGCCGATCGGCGCGCCGCGGCGGTCGACGACGAGGCCACGCAGCTCGAACGTCGCGTCGTCCGGCACCGTCAGCACGACGTCGCGGGCGCCGGCCGGGACCGGCGCGCTGGTCACGGTGATCAGCCGATTCGGTTCGTAGGCCAGCAGCGTGTAGGTCCGATCGGCGAGGCCGCCGACCTCGAAGCGGCCGTCGGCGCCGGTGACGCAGAAGCACGGCTGTTCGCCCTTGTGGGCCTGGCTGTCGAACTCGATCGGTTGGAAGCCGTAGCCGCGCGTGGGGTCGACCAGGTCGAGGCGGTAGCCGCTGGCGGGTGTGCCGTCGGCGTGCCGCACGGTGCCGGTGATGGTGCGGGATGCGTGCTCGAACAGCAGGTCCAGCTCGCCGCTGGCCGCGCCGACCTGCTCGCGCACCAGCGGCTGCCAGCCGGCCCGCAGGGCGAGCAGGCGCTGCGGCTGCTGGGGCGCTTCGAACGCGAACTCGCCGCGCGCGTCGGACGTCGTCTGCTGGTCGTAGCCGAGCTGTAGCGTCACACCCGCGACCGGCCC
>JAEUHU010000332.1 GCA_016793305.1 Planctomycetota bacterium | reverse complement strand
AGCCAGGTGCCGGGCCACAACACGGCCGGGGTCAGGTTGGTCTGACGGCGCTCGCTGCCGCTGACCACCACGACCGGCAGGCGGGTGCGGCCCATCGCGCGGATCTCGCGCACCACTTCGGCGCCCGACAACGTCGGCAGGCTCATGTCGAGAACGACGAGGCTCGGCGCGCGGTCGCGCAGCCGGCGCAGCGCCTGCAGGCCGTCGCGTGCGACCTCGACTTCGTGGCCGTCGCGGGACAAGGCGCGGGCGAACACTTCGGCGGTCAGCGGTTCGTCCTCGACGAGCAGGACCTGGGTGCTGCGCTGCGTCTTCGCCTCGGCCGTGGTGCGTTGGGGGACCGCGGTCGCGTCCACGCTCGGCAGGGTGAGGGTCTTCATGCTGGGGGCTCTCCTGGTCGGGCTATCGACCCGCTGCCGCCGGAGCGATGAGCCCAAGGCGAGCGAATTTCAGTCGGCGCGCCGACACAGCACCAGCGTCTGCTCGGCCAGGAAGCGCCGCAGCGCCACGACCGCGACCACTTCGAGCCCGGCCGTCCGCAGCTCGGCGCGGAATCGCGATCGCGTGACCGCCGAACGGCCCGAGCGCACCTTGCCCAGGCGACGCCGCAGCAGTCGCCGCAGGTGTTGCACGCTGCACGCATCGAAGAACGACACGACGATCGGCCCGCGGGTGGTGCGCGCCAGTTCGCGCAGGATGTCGATCCGTTCGACAGCTGTCGGAATGTGCTGCAGCAGGCGATGGCAGAGGGCGCCGGCGAAGGTCGCGTCGGCGAACGGCAGGGCGTGCACGCTGGCGCAGGCTCGCAGCTCGTCGCCCGGGGCCGCCCGCACCATCGCCGGGTCGCGGTCGACCAGCACCACCCTGCCCGGCAGCTCGCCGCTCATGCGGCCGGCACCCGAGGGAGCGTCGAGCCATGGACCTTCGTCGAACCGGGCGCGGGCCAGCAGGCGGCGGATCGCCGCCCGTTCGCGGCGGTCGGTCGCGGGGCCCGAGCCGGACCGGAACCTGCGGTCGCGGTAGCGCTCCGCATAGCCGGGCTCGCGGTGGTAGGGGGTCTCGGTCACGCTGCGAGGATAGCCGCTCGGCAACGGCGGTTCAGTCGTTCGCCCGCAGCAGCCGATCGGGAACCCGAGGCAACGCTCATGCAGGAATCGAACACGCCGACCGGGATCGAAGCGCGCCGTGCGGCGCGGGTGGACCTCGACGGCCAGGTCACGATCCAGTTCGACGTCGGGGCGATCCAGGGCTCGGGCCAGAACGTCAGCTCGCTCGGCGTCTACTTCAGTGCCGCGACCCGGTTGCCGGTGACCGTGCAGATCGCCGGCCACCCGCCGATCCAGGGGCGCCTCGTGCGCGTCGACACCATGGGCGACGGCCAGATGGGCATCGCCGTGCAGTTCGACCAGGAACAGCAGAATCTGGTGCCTGACGACCGCGCCTCGCCGCGGTAGCCTGTCGGCATGAGCCTGCGCGACCAGCTCAAGAAGGCCAACCTGCTCTCCGACAAGGACCACAAGCGCTTGGCACACGAAGCGCGGGTCGAGCGCAAGGAGAAGGGCCGCGAGACCCTCGAGCAGGAGGCCCAGCAGCGCCAGCAGGAGATCGAGGCGATGTCGGCGCAGGAGCGCGAACGCACGCGCGTCGAACAGGAGAAGGCCGAAGTGGCGCGCCGGCAGCGCGACGAAGCGGCGGCCGTCGAGACGCTGCTCGCCGAGGCCAAGAAGCCGGGACCGGGCGCCGTGAAGTTCTACTTCGCCGCCGAGGACGGCTCGCTGCCGTGGCTCGAGCTGTCGCCGCGGGAAGCGCAGGAGCTGCGCGCCGGCCAGTTGTGCGTGGTGCGCCGCGGTGCTCCCGGCACGCACAGCTACCGCCTGCTCGGCCTCGAGGCGACGCGGCGTGTGGCGCGGCAGCGGCCCGAGGCCGTGGTGCTGGCGCCGCGCGGCGTGGTGACCGGCTGATCGGTCGGCGCCTGCCAGCGCGCCTACCAACGCGCCTGCCCAGTGCGTTCGCCACGTGTGAGTACCCAGTGCGGGTACCCAGTGCGGTTGCCCCGCGAGGTCGTCGGCCGCACGATCGCGGCATGCCGCGAGCCCCGTCGAAGTCCAAACGCTCCCGTTCGACCGGTCCCCGAGCCAGGCGCACCGGCTACTTGCACGGGTACACCGCGACCGAGCAGGATCGGCTGTACCACCAGGCCGCGTTCCTCGCCGACGCCGTGCACGATCGCCTGCCGTTCCGGCGCTGCCGGCGGCTGCTCGAGGTCGGTTGTGGTGTCGGGGCGCAGACCGAGATCCTGCTGCGGCGGTTCCCGGACCTGCACGTGACCGGCGTCGACCGCAGCGACGACAACCTGGCGCGCGCCGCGAGCCACCTGCGGGAGCTGTCGTTCGGCAAGGGGCGTTTCGCGCTCGAACGCGCAGCCGCCGAGACCCTGCCGTTCCCGGTCGACAGCTTCGACGGGGCGTTCCTGTGCTGGATCCTCGAGCACGTCGACGATCCGGCGCGCACGCTCGCCGAAGTGCGGCGCGTGCTGCGCCGCGGGGCGCCGGTCGTGGTCACCGAGGTGATGAACGCGACGTTCTTCCTGCACCCGTACAGCCCCGACACGCTGCGCTTCTGGCGCGCCTTCAACGACGTGCAGATGGCGATGGGCGGGGACCCGTTCGTCGGCGCCAAGCTCGGCAACCTGCTGCTCGGGGTCGGCTTCACCGACATCACCACCGAGGTGAAGACCTTCCACTTCGACAACCGCACGCCGGGCGAACGCACCGAGTTCCTCGCCTACTGGAGCGACCTGCTGCTGAGTGGAGCTCCAGCCCTGGCCAAGGCCGGCAAGGTGCCGACCGCCGTGATCCGCGGCATGCAGAAGGAGCTGGCCAGGGTCGCGCGCGATCCGGACGCGGTGTTCTGGTACAGCTTCGTGCAGGCGAAGGCGCGCGTGCCGTGAACGGCTCGGCGTCGCTCGGTCAGCGGCGCCGTCGCCGGCTGGTCGGCATCGCCACCACGCCGCGTTCGGTCCACACCGGGATCGCGTCGCCGCTCTGGCCGAACTGCCGCCGCAGCGTGCGGCTCAGGCCGGCGTAGAAGCGGCGCTCGTCGTCGTCGAACGCGAACAGCTGGCGCCACATCGCACAGCACTCGGCGACGAAGCCGGGCTCGATCGGGTGCTCGCCGTGGATCAGCGGGCACAGGTGCGCCATGTCGTAGGCGAACACGATCCCGGCGAACGCGTCGTCGTGGTCGAGGTACGGCTCGAACGGGAACGTGCGGCACGCCAGGGCGCGGTTGTCGCGTTCGCAGTGCAGGTGGCCCTTGCACACGGCGAACTCGTCGCACGGCCGCGCCCGCGCGGCGAGCGGTGCATCGGCACCCGTCGGCACGTGCTTCCGCCACAGGTCGCTGCGCTTCTGCAGCAGCATGAGCTCCGCCTTGTAGAGCACCGGCAGCACCGACGCGGCGTGGCAGCACACCGGCACGCCGCCGTTGCCCGGCGCACACAGACGGCCGCAGTCGAACGCGGTGACCGGCGCCCGCAGCGTGCCGAGCAGCGTGCGGACCTGGTGTTCGTCGAGCGGCATCGTGGGACCCGGATCAGAACTCGATCTGCGCTTCGTCGACGCCGAGCGCCTGCCGGCGCGACAGCCGCAGCCGGCCGCGGTCGTCGGCGCCGAGCACCGCGACGATCATCTCCTCGCCTTCCCGGGCGATGTCCGAAGCGGCGCGCACCGGCACGCGGTCTAGTTCCTCGACCGGCACCAGCCCTTCGTTGACGGCGTTGATCTTGACGAACGCGCCGAAGTCCTTCACGCCGGTGACCGTGCCGCGGTAGCAGCGGCCGACCTTCAGCACGCCAGCACTGCGCTGCACCAGCACGCGGGCCCGCTGTGCACTGACCTGGTCGGTCGCGTAGACCAGCACCTCGCCGTCGTCGCCGACGGTGACCTTCGCACCGGTGCTCTCGGTGATCGCCTTGATGTTGGCGCCGCGCGCCCCGATCAGCGCGCCGACCGCGTCCGGCATGATCGACAACCGCATCGCGCGCGGCACGATGCGCGACGGCTCGGCGGGGGCGGCGATGGTCTTCTTCATCTCCGCGAGGATGTGCAGCCGGCCGGTGCGCGCCTGGGCCAGGGCCTGCGCCAGCACCTCGTCGGGCAGGCCGCCGAGCTTGTTGTCGAGCTGGATCGCGGTGATGCCGACCTCGGTGCCGACCACCTTGAAGTCCATGTCGCCGAGATGGTCCTCGTCGCCGAGGATGTCGCTCAGCACCGCGTGGCGCGTGCCGTCGGAGATCATGCCCATGGCGATGCCGGCGACCATGCGCCGCAGCGGCACGCCGGCGTGCAGCATCGCCATGGTGCCGCCGCAGACCGTCGCCATCGACGAGCTGCCGTTGCTCTCGGTGATCTCGCTCTCGACGCGGATCGTGTAGGGGAACGTCGGGCCGTCGGGCAGCACCGCCCGCAGCCCGCGCCGCGCCAGCGAGCCGTGGCCGATCTCGCGCCGGCCGGGGCCACGCAGCGGCTTGATCTCGCCGACCGAGTAGGGCGGGAAGTTGTAGTGCAGCAGGAACCGTTCGGAGCTGCCGCTCTCGTCGCCGAGCCCGTCGAGGCGCTGCGCGTCGTCGGGGCTGCCGAGCGTGCAGGAGACGATCGCCTGCGTCTCGCCACGCGTGAACAGCGCCGAGCCGTGGGCGCGCGGCAGCAGCCCGACCTCGCTCCAGATCGGCCGGATCTGCGTGGTGGTGCGGCCGTCGAGGCGCACGCCGCCCCCGAGCGCCAGTTCGCGGGTCTCGGTCCACTGGGCCGAGCCGAACGCGGCCTTCGCCGCGGCCTGCTGGTCGCTCGGCAGGGTGGCGAGCCAGCCGGCTTCGGCGGCGGCGACACCAGCACGCCGTTCGGCTTTGCCCGGCACACGCAGCGCCGCCTGCAGCGCCGCGCGCACGGCTTCGGGCAGCTCCGGCAGCGTGGCCGGTTGCGGCAGGTCCCACTTCGGCTTGCCGCCGAGCGTGCGCAGCTCGTCGATCGCGCGGTGGCAGCGGCGGATCCAGTCGCTCGCCTGCGCGATCGCCGCCACCGCGTCGTCCTCGGCGACCTCACCGGCCTGGCCTTCCAGCATCACCAGGCCGTCCGGTCCGACGCCGACCGAGAACTCGAGGTCGGCCAGCTCGCGCTGCGCGCGGCCGGCGAACGCGACCCACTGGCCGTGCACCCGATGGATGCCGAGGCCACCGGCGGGTCCCTTCGCCGGCACCGGGCTGACGTGCAGCGCCGCACACGCCGCCAGCATCGAGAGGCTCTCGAGGTCGCTGCTCGGCTCGGCGCTGAACACCTGGACCTGCACCTGCACTTCGGCCTTCCACTCGTCGGGGAACAACGAGCGCAGCGTGCGGTCGATCAGGCGACTGACCAGCACTTCGTGGTCGCTGATGCGCCCTTCGCGACGGCCGTAGCCGCCGGGCACGCGGCCGGCGGCGCTGAACTTCTCGCGGTACTCGACGGTCAGCGGAAAGAAGTCCTGGCCCGGCTTCGGGGTCATCGCCGCTGTCACGGTCGCCAGCACGACGTTGTCGCCGCAGCGGGCGAGCACGGCGCCTTGCGCCTGGCGGGCGATGCGGCCGGTCTCGAAGACGATCTCGGTGCCGGCGATGCGGGCGGTGGTGCGGTGGGCCGTGGGCTGCATGGGCGAGCAGTCTCGGCATCCGGCGGCAGGAGGCAACGGCCAGGCGGTCGCCTGCTCGGGCGGGGTCGAGCCGGCGTGCGGCGGCCTCGCTACGCACCACGACGCACTTCCCTTCCAGCCTCGCTTCGGGCATGGTTCCTGTGTTGAGATGGTGTCTCAACTGATCCCCGCTCCGTGACCGCCGCCATCGCCGTTCGTCCTGTCGACCCCGCCGCCGATCGTCCCCTGACCCTCGCGGTCCTCCTGCCGGGGGCCCGAGCCCGGGTGCTCGGTGTCGATGCCGAGCCGGAACTGTCGGCGGCCCTGCAGTCGGCCGGACTCTGGGCGGGGGTCGAGGTCGAGTGCCTCGGCCAGGCGCCGTTCGGCGACCCGCTGCGCTTCCGCCTGCACGGCTACCGGCTGGCGCTGCGCCGCAGCGAGGCGGCAACCGTGCGGATCGAACGCCTGCCGGAGTCGGGTTCGTGAGCCCGG
>JAEUHU010000325.1 GCA_016793305.1 Planctomycetota bacterium | reverse complement strand
CGAGCCCGAGGAGTTCTACATCTTCGCCAGCAAGGAGCGCATCCGGGTGCCGAAGCACCTCGCCGCGGAGATGGTCGCCTACGACGTCGGCATCGGCGAGCTGCGCACCAACTACGCCGGCTTCTTCGACAACGGCTTCGGCGGCGCCCATGGCACACGCGCCGTTCTCGAAGTGCGGCCGCACGACGTGCCGTTCCTGCTCGAGGACGGCCAGGTGTTCTTCAAGCTCGAGTTCTTCCGCACCCAGCAGCTGCCCGAGGTCGTCTACGGCGACCGGCGGCTCAGCTCGCACTACCAGGGCCAGGCGCTGAAGCTCAGCAAGCACTTCCGCGCCTGACGGCAGGTCCCGGCAGCGCTCGCTTCGCCGAGATCACCTCGCCGGGATCATCTCGGCATTGCCGCCGCCGCCTTCACCGCGACGACCAGCGCGCGCACGCCGGTGAAGGCCGCGACCTCGTAGTCGGGGTAGTAGCGGGCACTGTGCAGGGCCGGCACGTCGCCGGCGGCGACCATGCCGGCCAACCGCGCGGGCGCGATCGTGCCGAGCCGGAACATGCACAGCGGCACGTCCTCGGCGTAGAGCCGCCCGAAGTCCTCGGCGATCATCTCGGGGCTCCGCTCGACCACCGCCGCCGCACCGAACGTCTCGACGAAGCCCTGGCGCACGGCCGCCGTCAGCGCGACGTGGTTGTGCAGTGCCGGCGTGTGCTCGCTGAACTCGACCTTCGGCGGCGGGGCGCCGTGCGACATCGCCACCGCCTTCGCCTTGCGCTCGATCGCCGCCAGCATGCGCGTGCGCACCTCGGCCGTGTAGCTGCGCACGGTCGCCTGCAGGTGGCACTCGCCGGGCACGATGTTGTGCTTGTTGCCGCCCTGGATCGCGCCGACCGTGATCACGCACGCCTCCAGCGGATCGATCTCGCGCGACACGATGGTCTGCAGGTCGAGCACGAGCTGTGCCGCCTGCACGATCGGGTCGATGGTCTTGTGCGGCGAAGCCCCGTGGCCGCTCTTGCCGTAGACGGTGATGTCGCAGCTGTCGACGTTCGCCATCGCGAAGCCGCTGCAGACGCCGACCCGGTCGTGCTCGAGGTCGGTCGCGGTGTGCAGCGCCAGCGCAAAGGCGGGGCGCGGGAAGCGGGTCAGCAGGCCGTCGGCGAGCATCGCCTTCATGCCGCCCGCCCGTTCCTCGGCCGGCTGCAGCTGGAACACCAACGTGCCGCGGAACGACTCCGGGTGCGCGGCGAACCAGCGCGCGGCGCCGACCAGGCAGGTCATGTGCAGGTCGTGCCCGCATGCGTGCATCACACCGATCGCGCGGCCGTCGCCGCTCTCGGCGCGCACCACCGATGCGTACTGCAACCCGGTCGCCTCGGCGACCGGCAACCCGTCCATGTCGGCGCGGATCAGCCCGACCGGACCGTCGCCGGTGCGCAGCACCGCGACCACGCCGGTGCCGCCGACGCCTTCGTGCACTTCGAGGCCGAGGCTGCGCAGTTCGTGTGCCATGCGCGCGGCCGTCTCCTTCTCCTGGAACGACAGTTCCGGATGCATGTGCAGGTGGCGATAGAGCGCGAACAGCGATTCCTGCTGTGTCTGCCACCAGGCCGCGTCCTGGGCCGCGGCACCCGGAAGGAGGCAGCCGGCGGCGAGCAGCACCTGCGGCAGGAAGACGGGCGGGATCCTCATGACGACATGGTGGCGCGCGGACGGCCCCATGCAATGCGCCGCCCGGCTTGCAGCGGCCCGAGCGCACCCACACACTGCCGGCATGCTGTGGATCGGAGCGCACGAGGCGGCGGCCTTGCAGTTCGAGGACGTGGCATCGGCGCTCGAGGCCGGCCTGCCGCTGCAGACGCTAGGCGGCGATCCCACGGCCGGCGAACGAGTGCTCCACCACCTGCTGGCGCGGCGCCGCGTATCGCTCACCCCCACCGAGGCGACCGTGTTCGAGCACGCCTGGCGAGCCGGCACCGCGGCGCAGGCACTGCGCGCCCGCGCGGTCGAACGGCGGCAGCGAGCCGAGTTCGTGCGGACCCTGTGGGCCGGACTGCGCTACCCGCTGCTGCTGCTGACGATGGTGACGGCGCTGTCGTTCCTGCTGACCCCCTCGTTCGGACCGCGGCTCGCCGCCAGCCTGGTCCTGGCCGCCGTCGTCGCGGCAGCATGGTTGGTACGCAGCAGCCTGCGCGGCGGTACGCCCTGGGTCGCCGAACTGCCGGGGCTCGGGCCGACGCTGCGCGAAGCCGGCGAGCTGCCGTTCCTCGAGACGCTGCACGCGCTCTACGGGGCCGGTGTGCCGTTGCTGCAAGCCCACACGGCGGCGCTGTCGACGGTGGCGATCCCGGCGGTGCGCGATCGCCTCGTGATCGCCGACCGCATCCTGCAGGATGGCCGCCCGCTGCACGAGGCCCTGCACACCGCGGTCGCCCTGCATGCCGAAACGCGCCAGCTGCTGGCGACCGGCGAACGCGCCGGCCAGCTCGAGGACGCCCTGCAGCGGGCGTTGGCGCGCCGCCGCGACGTGGTGTCGCGCCGGGTGCTGCAGCAGGGCCGCTGGATCGGCCACCTGACCTACGTCCTGGCGGCGCTGGCCGTAGCCTGGTTCGTGCTCGACTTCTGGAGCAACCACTACCGCGCCCTGACCCGACTCCGCCGCTGACACGGCGATTTTCGTGCGCGCCGACCTTACGCCGGTCGGTTCGCACGGCTCCAAGCAGGTGCCATGCGCCCCCCCATCGACCCCGAAGCCGACCGGCCGCAGCCAGCAGCTGCGCCGACCGCGGGGGAACGGGACCAGCAGGAACTGGACCTGCTGGCGCGAGCACGCAACGGCGACCCGGTGGCGTTCCAGACCCTGCTGCGGCCCCACCTGCCGGCCCTGCTCGGGCTGGCGCGGCGCTGCTGCAGCGATCCGCACTGGGCCGAGGACCTGGTCCAGGAAGTGCTGCTGCGCGCGTTCCGGGCCCTGCCGTCGTTCCGCGGGGAAGCCGGACTGCGCACGTGGTTGTTCCGGATCCTGGTCCGCCTCGCTGGCGAACCCGGACGCTGGCGCCGCGGCACCCCGACCGTGCCCCTCGAAGTCGACGTGCCGGACACGCTGCCCGACGCCGCGGTGCAGGGGGCGATGACGCGCGAACTGCAGGCGCGGCTCGCCGAAGCGATGGAGCGCCTGACCAACCTGCAGCGAACCGCGCTGCACCTGCGCGCCAGCGAAGGCCTCGACTACCGAGCGATCGCGACGGTGCTCGGCGTCACCGACGTCGCCGCCCGCATGCACGTGCTGGCCGCCCGCCGCAAGGTGATGGAACGCCTGCAGGAGTACCTCGAGCCATGAACCGTTCCGAACCCACCTGGTGCCGCTGGAGCGACGCCGTGCTGGCCCGACACCTCGACGGCGAGTTCGCCGACGGCGTGGCCGACCACCCGGTCGACGCCCATCTGCAGACCTGCCAGCGTTGCCAGCAGGCGTTGCGCCGCGCGCGCCGGCTCGATGCCGTGCTGGCCCAGGACAGCGGCGAGTTCCAGCACGAACGGCTGCGCAACGACGAGCTCGAGGCACGCTGGTTCGCGGCCGTCGCGAGCGCCGCGCACGGCGACTCGGCGGACGCGGCGCGATCCGGGCCGGCGCGTTTGCTGCGCCACCGACGCTGGCTCGCCGTCGCCGCCGCGGCGGCGCTGCTGGGCTGGCTCGTCCTGCGGACCGAACGGATCACGCGGCAGAGCGATCCGGACGAGCGCCGGCACGCACCGGTCGCCTCGGTAGCGCCTGGCAGCTCGGCGACGCCGATCGCCGCGGTCGACGAGCCCAGGCCGACGGCCCCGTCCCCGACGTCGGCCATGCCGATCGGCGTCGCTTCGAGCGACCTGACCGGCCGCGAGTCCCGAGCGGTCGCCATCGACCTGCGTGAGCTTCGGCACTGGGACGCTGCCGACCGATCGGGCAAGCCCTCGGCCAGTGCCATCGCGGCCGGCACCGACGACCTCGCGACCCCGCACGCGAGCGCCGTTCGCGACTTGATCGCGCGGCTGCAGCACCGCGACACCGCGGTGCTCGAGCCTTCGTTCCTGCGCCAGGCCCTCGCCTGCAACCACGCCGACGTGGACGAAGCGCTGCGCCGCCGCATGCGCCGGCACCCGGGCAGCCTCGCCCTCGTCGCCGCAGCGGCACGGGAGATCCCGGCGCGCGGCCGCACGGCCCGGTTGCTGCTCGATCTCTGGGACGACACCACCGCCCGGGGCGACGGAACCGACCAAGGCCAGCTGGCCCAGCAACTGTTCGCCGGCCAGTCGTCCGCCACGTTCCGCGAACTCGGCCAGCTCGCCGAGGCCCGTGGTCACGCCGTGCGCCAGCACCGCTGCTGGCTGGCCCTCGGCTGGTCGCACGACCTCGATCCGACCACCGAACTGCTCGCGGTGGTGCACGGCCCGAGCCGCGAGGCGAGCGTCGCGGCCGCGTTCGCCTTGTCGTGCCAACCAGCGCAGCGGCTGCTGCCGCTGGCCCGCACGGCTTCGGCGTCGAACGGCTTCCTGGTCCGCGCCGCGCTCTGGCGCAACGGCGCCCCGGAGCTGGCCGCCGTGCTGGCCGACTGGCCGTTGCCCGCCGAACTGCAGCAGCAGCTGCGCGCCTGCTCGTTCGCCACCTTCACCGAACTCGTCGACGGCCTGCGGCACGGTGCCGGAGCGCTCGCCGAATGATGCGTCCTGCCTCTCCCATGATCCCCACCCTGTGCAACGTCGTGCTGGCCCTCGCCAGCGTTCCCCAGAACCCGCCACCGGCCGCGGTGGAGATGGTCTCCCTGCAGCACCTGCTGCGGACCCCGGCCAGCCCCCTGCGCGTGCCGACCAGCACGATGCTGCTGCGCGACGGCCAGGTCGACCAGGTCGGTGCTGGCAACGGTCCCACGCAGGACGCAGTGGTCGCCGCCCTGGCCGCCATGCACGGGGAAGCCATCCAGGCCGGCCGGCTGCGTTGGGAAGTCGGTGCGGGCAACCTGCTGCTGGCCGGCGAAGCGGCCGAGATCGACGCCGTGCGCAAGAGCGTGCGGCGCCTCGAAGAGACGCTGGTGCGCACCATGCAGCTCGAGTTCGTGGTCTGGGACGCCACCGACCGTGGCACACCGGCGACGACGCTCGACGAGACCGCGTTCGGCGAGTTCAGCCGCGGCCGCACGGCCCTGTTGCGCATGGTCGGGTCGGTGAATCCGCAGCAGACCGCGGATCTGCAGCTGGTGCGGGCCCAGAGCTACGTGCGCGACGTCGACGTGGAGGTTGCGTCGAAGTCGTCGATCAGCGACCCGGTCGTGGACGTGTTCCGCGACGGCGCGATCGCCTCGGTGCGCGCCATCCCCCTCGCCGGCAGCGACGAGTTCGTGCTGCTCGGCATGTTCGCGGCGGCAGAACGCCGCGGGATCCCGCGCACCGTGCAGCCCGGTCACTCGTCGGCTCCGGACATCGAGGTCCCGACGCTCGACAGCTGCATGGGCACGTTCTCGGGGCGTCTCGCCAGTGGCTCGGCGCTGGCGATGACGCTGCGCGGCCACCCCGCCCTCGGCGGCCAGGTCGTGCTGACGGTCCGCCTGCTCGCCAAGGACCGGCCGGCCGTCGATGCCAAGGCGTCGTTCGCGGTGCTGCCCTGCCAGGCTCTGCTCGACGATTCGCTGCTGCGCGTCGATGCGATCGAGCAACTCGATGGGACGACGAAGCAGGTGCAGGCTCCGTCGGCCGGCCGCCTGCCGGAGCCGCTGCTGCTCGACCTGTGCCGTGCCGCCATCGGCGAGGGCCAGGGAACCATGTGGTCGTTGGGCGGGCACCTGGTGGTCCAGGGCGACGCCGCTGCCCAGGGCCGGGTCCGCTCCCTGCTTCGGGATCTCGAGAATCGCATGCTGCGCACGGTGTCGGTGACCAGCACCGGCCTGCTTCCTTCGACCGTGGAGCCGGCCCCGACGTCGGGGCCGACCCCCAACCTGCTGTTCGAAGTGTCGGCGCCGTGCCTCACCGGCCGCGAACTGCGCCTCGCCCGCGTCGTCGAGACGACGGCGATCACCGACATCGAGGTGGAGATCGCGCAGGAAGCGTCGATGACCAACCCCATCGTCGACCTGCTGCAGTCCGGCAGCTGGCTGTCTGCCTCGGTCGCACCGGCCGGTTCGGGAATGCACCTGGATCTGCAACTCCGCTGCCTGCAGGCGGCCCAACCACTGGCGCGCAGCATCATGCCCAACGGCGTGTGGACGCCCACGGACGTCAACGGCTCTGTGCTGCGCCACCAGGGCGCGATCGGCAATGCCGCCGTGCTCGAGCACGGCGACGGCCCGCTGGTGCCGATCGACGGCCGCTCGTGGCGCAGCAGCCTGCAGACGATCGTGCGCTGGTAGGCGTCCCGCCGCGAGGCGTCAGCATTTCTCCGGACTGCCGTCGCGCACCCGTGACCGATCCGGCACCACGGGCTACAAAGGGGACATGCGACTCGGCCTGTCCCAATCCCTGCGCACCGAACAGCGACTGATCCAGTCGCCGCAGATGATCCAGGCCATGCAGGTCCTGCAGCTGCCGCTGCTGGAGCTGAAGGACCAGATCGACCAGGAGCTGCAGGAGAACGTCTTCCTCGAGCGCAAGGACGAGAGCGAGCGCAGCGAGCCCCAGGCCCCGGCCCCGGACAACTCGCCCGTCGATCCACTCGACGACCGCATGCAGCGCGAGTTCGCGAACGAGATCGACCAACTGGAAGCCCGCGTCGAGCCGAACTGGCGCCTGCGCCAGGGCAGCTCCGCCGGTGGCGACGAGGAGGACAAGAAGTTCGAAGCGCTCAACAACACGCCTGGACGAGCGACCTCGCTGCCGGACTACCTGATGACCCAGGTGCGCACCCAGGAGTCCGACCCGGAGCTGGTGCGCGTCATCGAGCACATCGTGTTCTCGCTGGACGAGGACGGTCGCCTCGCCGACTCGGCGGAGACCATCGCCCAGCAGCTGCTGGTGCCGATCCCGCTCGCGGTCGAGGCCGTCGACGTGGTCCGCGACCTGGAGCCCGTCGGTGTGGGCGCCCGCGACCTGCGCGACTGCCTGCTGATGCAGCTCGACCACATGACCTACGTGCCGGCGATCACCCGACGCATCGTCGAGAACCACCTCGACGACCTGGCGATGAACAAGCTGCCGAAGATCGCCAAGGAGACCGGCGCCTCGCTCGACGAGATCAAGGAGAGCTGGGAGTTCCTGCGGGTGCACTGCAATCCGCACCCGGGTGCCGAGTTCCAGCCGCCGCCGGCGACCGGCGTGGTGCCGGACGTGGTCGTCGAGGAGATCGACGGCCGGTTCGAGGTGAAGTCGCAGCGTGGCTCGCTGCCGGAGCTGACGATCTCGTCGGTGTACCGCAACCTGCTGCAGGAGGCCCGCCACGACCCGAAGGTCTACGAGTATCTGCGGCGCAAGATCGACGCCGCGAAGTGGTTCATCGAAGCCGTGCACCAGCGGCAGAACACCATCGAACGGGTGGCCAACGAGATCGTGCGCCGGCAGGAGGGCTTCCTGCGCCACGGCGTGCAGCACCTGAAGCCGATGAAGATGCAGGACATCGCCGACGCGGTTCGGGTCCACATCTCGACGGTCAGCCGCGCCTCGTCGGGCAAGTTCATCCAGACGCCACAGGGCATCTTCGACATGAAGCGCTTCTTCAGCAGCGGCACCATGTCGGACGCCGGCGACATGGTCAGCCAGCAGGCCGTGAAGGACACGCTGAAGCAGATCGTCGACGGCGAGGACAAGGACAACCCGCTGTCCGACGACCAGCTGGTCGAGGAACTCGGCAAGCGCGGTGTGCACATCGCCCGGCGCACCGTCACGAAGTACCGCAAGGCGCTGCGCATCGAGAGCAGCACGCGGCGCAAGCGCTTCTGACGGCAGATTCGCCGGCCGTGCCTGGACGCCTCAGCGCACCTTGACGACCAACAGCGACACGTCGTCTTCGTAGCGAACCCGCCCGGTGAACTCGGACAGGCTCCGCACCACGGCGTCGACGATCGCTGCGGCGGGCCGGTCCGCGTGCTGTCGAACCACTGCCTGCAGGCGGGATTCCTCGAACATGTCGAGATCGGCGTTGGTGGCCTCGGAGATGCCGTCGGTGAAAGCCACCACGACATCCCCACGAGCCAGGTCGGTCTCGTTGGTGTCGAAGGCGATCCCCTCGACGAACCCGAGAGGCGGTCCGTTGCCGGGCAGGCAATCGATCCTGCCGTCGACGGCCCGGTAGATCATCAAGGGGCAGTGACCCGCAGTGCACACCCGCAACCGGGTTCCTGCGAGGTCGAAGTCCAGCATCTGCGCCGTGATGAACATCCCGGTCGGGCCGACCTCCTTGACGACCTCCCCGTTCAGGTCGCCGACCAGGTCTTGTGGCTCCTGCCACATCACCTGCCCCCGGTAGTTCGAGCGGAACGAGCTCATCAAGAGGGCCGAGTTGATGCCGTGGCCAGAGGCGTCGGCGATCACGGCGTGGATCGTGCCATCGTCGCCCGCGAGCACGTCGAGGTAGTCGCCCCCGATGTTCTTCGCCGCGATCGTCCGCCAGGCGAAGTCGTAGGCCTCGGTCCGCGGCGGCCCGTCCGGCAGGAGGCGCTGCTGGATCGTCTCGGCGATCTGGAGTTCGCGCTCGATGCGGTGGCTGCTCGCGCTCTGCTGCTCGAGGCGCAGCCGGTGCAGCAGCGCCGCCGCCAGCTGGCCGAGACTCTGCAGGCGGCCCAGGTGGTCGCGAGACTGCTTGCCGTCCTCGGCAGGGTTCAGCAGCAGGCACAGCCCAGCCACGACGCCGTGATAGCGCAGCGGCAGCACGATCATCTGCTGCAGGATCGGCGGCACACATTCCGGAGCCAGCTCCGCCAACGAGCCGTCGGTGTGCCGCTCCGCGAGCTGTGCAGGCGCTTCCAACAGGCACGCCGGCCATGGTCGACCGTCGACCGACCTGAATCCGGCGATCAGGCTGTCGGGAATGCCGAGCACTTGTTCGAGGCGCAGGCCCGACTCGGGATTGCCGACCTCGTCGAGCACGTAGAGCGCCCCGGCGGCCGATTGGGCCATGCTGGTGGCGAGGCAGAGGATTCGCGCCGTGATCGCGGCAGGATCCTCCTCCTGGAACAGCACGATGCCCTCTTCGAGCGCCTGCAGGCTAGCGCAGTAGTCCTCGGTGGCCTGACGGGTCTCCCGATTCAGGGTCAGGTTGACCAGGGCCGTGCCGTAGTGCGCCAAGGCACTTCCCAACAACCGCAGCTCTTCGCCCTCGGGCACCGACCAGAGCCACAGCTCCCCGAGGAAGTGGTTTCGGTAGCGGATCGGCAGCCGCTGGCCTTCTGCCAACGGCCAGTCGGCCGCCACGGCGAACGCGCGACCCTGCAGGGGGCAGTCCACGGCGCTCGTCGCCGCGACCCGGAACCGGTCGGGAGCGTCGTCGACGAGGCAGACCGCGGCGCCGACCCCCGGCAGCAGGGCATGGACCCCCGCCAGGAACTCCCGGTCGAGGTCGTCCATGGTCCGGCACGCGTGCAGGTCCGCGAGAGCCGCAGGTTCGGCCCAGCGATGGGTCGTGGCGAGGGTGGACACGGACCGTGACTCAGGCGCTCAGGTTCCCGAGGGCCGCGACGGCTTCGTCGATGGTCACGACGAGCGCATCGCGGAGAGTCGACCAGGCAGGCTCGTCGAGCCCGAGGGCCACGAGGTCCGTGGGCAGCGGCGGCGCTGCCGGGGCCTTGCCCGGCAGGTAGCCGATGCCACGTTCGTGCGCGACCGCATCGGCGAGACGGATCACGGCCGCAGCGCGCATCGCGTTCCCCCCCGTCGTCTCGTGGTGGGCCTTGATCGCTTCCTGGATGTCGTTCGCGAGGTTCCACTTGGCCGTCACCAAGGCCCCTGCCTCGGTGTGGTCGATGCCGATCGTGGCGCGCTCGAAGTCGTAGACCTTGCTGCCTGGAGCCGGAGTCTTGCCGGATTCGTTGAGGTACCCGACCAGCAGCATCTTGCCGATGTCGTGCAGCAGTCCCGCGACGAACAGCATCTCGGCGTCGTCCGCGCTCATCCGCACGTGGCGAGCCAGGGCTCTGGCCGCAGCGGCGACCGACACGGAGTGCAGCCACAAGCCCTTCGGTTGATGCCCGTAGACCTCGAAGTTGCGCTGCAGGAACTTCGCGGTGCTGGTCGCCAGCACGAGGCTGCGCACGCCACGGAACCCGAGCACCATCACCGCCTCCTTGATGGTCCGGATGGTGCGGTTCAAGCCGTAGAACGGCGAGTTGACCATCGCGAGCATCTTGGCGACCAGGACCTGGTCGTTCTGCAGCAGGCGCTCGAGGTCTTGCGGCTCGGTCTCCTGCTTGTTCAGGATGCCGAGCAACCGCACGACCAGGTCGGGCAGAGGCGGAATGAGGTCGCTCTTGTGCAGGATCTCACGGCGAGTCTTCTCTTGCTGGGCGAGCTGGTTCAGAGTGGAGTGGCTCATGGGTGCGTGGCGAGGTGACCCACCGGATTTCGGATCCCCGCGCACGCCACCTTGACGGGCGATCCACCGCTCGCAGAGGCCTCTCCTGGTCCGGCCGTGCCAAGGGCGACTCCGGCGACCGGGAACGCACCGATTTCTTAGGAGAAACCCCTCAGCCCACCCCTCGTGTCGGTCAAGTGCCACCCGGATCGCCGTCGATAGCCCGCCCATGCCGCTCCGGTCGCAGCCACCTTCGTCCCCGACGCCACGTCGCTTCGCCCGGCTGCGCCGCCCCCCGCGCTTCTTGTTCGACGCACTGCTCGGGGCCGGCCTCATGGTGGTGCTGCACCTGTTCGTGATCCAGGTGTCGGTGGTGAAGGGCAACTCGATGGAACCGTGCCTGCACGACGGCGACCGCCTGGTGGTCGATCGGGTCGCCTACAACCTCGCCGACGTCGGCCGCGGTGACGTCGTGGTGCTGCGCTATCCGAAGGACCCGTCGCTCGAGTTCGTGAAGCGCATCGTCGGCCTGCCTGGGGACCGGATCGCGATGCAGCACGGCACCCTGCTGGTGAACGGCGCGCCGTGCGACAGCTACGGTGCCATCGCCGACCGCCAGGACCTGCCGGAGTTCGTCGTGCCAGACGGCCGCTTCTTCGTGCTCGGCGACAACCGACCGATCAGCTGCGACTCGCGCGAGTTCGGCCTCGTGCCGCAGGAGCTCTTGAAGGGCCGTGTGCGGGCGCGCTTCTGGCCGCTGACCACCGCTTCGGTGTTCTGACGACTGCCAGCGCAAGGCACACCCTTCGAGGCGCGGATCCGCTCATGCGACGCTGTCGCGCAGTCGCTGCTCGAGCACGCTGCGTTCGCCAGCCGGCAGCCCAGGCAACAGGGCGAAGCGGACCACCAACTGCCCACCCTGGGCCTCGAGCCGCGGTGCCGGCCGTTGCAGGATGCGCGGATCCCCATGCAGGATCCGTAGCAGGTCGTGCTGGGCAGCCTTGCCATCCTTCGGGCGCATCCGCACGGTGACCTCCTCCGGCACCGCCCGCTTGGCCGACGGTTCGCTCGAAGCAGCGACCGCCGCCTTCGGTGGCGCTGGCGCAGCTGCGGGCAAAGCGGCGGGGCCCCGATCTGGTTCGAGCTCGTCCGGCAGAGAGGCCTCGTCCAGCCCCTCCACGACGAACAGGTCCTCGATCGACAGGTCGTCGAGCGTGTCCGACGGCGGCACCGACGGCCGTTCTTGGGCAGCCGTCTGGCGAGCCCGCAAGGTCTCGACAGCCTCACCGAGCAGTGCTGCCGCTGCCCACAACCGATCGGCACCAGGCTCAGCTGCCACTTCCGACGTCGACGGCTGAGCGCGGATGCCAAGCGGCACATCGCTTCCCACGTCGCGAGCGGCGCCACCAGGACGCGCTGCGCCACGCATGCGCCACGCGAGCCCGAACAGCACGGCACTCGCAGCAAGGCTGAGGCCGAGCAGGCCCACCCACAACCAGACGCGACTCTGGCGAGGTGGCGGTGCAACGGTCCCCTGGGTCGGCACGACCGGCGCTGCGCCACCCTCGGTTGCCTCAGGTGCCGCCTCCACCGGGGCCGGAACCGGCAGCCGACGCAGGAACCGATCCAGCTGCTCCGATGCACGATCGAGCGCCGTGCCGACCAGCTCCTCGACCTTCTGGTGGCGCTCGTCCTGTTCCTTCAGCTTCTGCTCGAGTTCCTGCAGGCGAGCCGCGACGGCCCGAGCCTCTTCGCCCTTGGCCGGCGCCAGCGACTCGGCGACCAGGTGCCCCCAGCGCTGCACTTCTTGCGCCAGCTGCAACTGGCGGCGCTCCTGTTCTCGCTGGGTCGCAACGATGCCTTGCAGCACCTCGCGCAGCGGCGCCATCGCGTCCGCCACACCCGTCGCGACGTCCGGACCGGCCGTGCCCGTGGCTCGCAGCTGCAGCCGCAGGGCACGCAACTCCAGAGCGACATCGGCCAGCTCCGACTGAGGGGCAGGGCTGCACGCCGCGAAGCACACCAGGGTCGCCAGCACCTGGATCCACCGGGTTCGCCCGATCATGTGCGCACCTCGTGGCCACTTCGCTCGCGGGTCGCGACGACGCAGCCGTCCTTGGTCCAACGCAACCGACGTGGCGCCACGATCACGCAGGAGCGCTTCTCCCGTAGCTCGGCATCGGTGAGCGGCATCGGCAGATGCGAAGGCGAGACGAGTTCGGCCGTGTCGTTGTGCAGCCGCACGGGGACCACCACCTTGGCATCTCCAGTGCGCATCGGGAACCGGACCTGCAGGGCCGTCGGGCAGTGCAGCCACGGACCGGTCGCGTCGTCCCATTCGCCGTGCAGATCAGGGGGCAGCAGCTCGACCACGTCGAACGACGCTCCATCGGCGCCGGTCCACTGCAGGGTCGGCACCAGGGGCAAGTGCAGATAACCGCCGACGCGCCCACCGGGGACGATGGCCAGCACGTCGCGCAGCACCACCCGCAGCGGCAGCTTCGGCGCACGCAACCGCAGCGTCAGCTGTCCGTCGGTGCGCAGTCCGAGGTGGTAGCGACGCGCTTCGCGGCCGTTGCTCCACAGCAACGTGTGCCCCGAACGAACGCTCTCGAGCACCAACTCGTTCGAGCCGAGCTGCAAGCGGGCGCTCTGCCCACGAACAGGCAGCGGCAGAGCAAGGCGCAGCGACAACGAGGAGTCCATCGGCGAGACGAGACACGCTACCGCAACTCCGCGGATCCCGGGAGACAGTGCTCGGGTCACCGTCGCACGATGGGACACGACCCTGGCACGGTTCGACGGTGGCGCGCTGCCATTGGAGGTTCGAGTTTTCGAACTGCCGTGGAGGTTGTGCTTGCTTCTCGTGGCAGAGACGGCATCATCTCCGCCCTGACCCGGGCGTTTAGCTCAGTTGGCTAGAGCATCAGCTCGACAAGCTGAGGGTCGCAGGTTCGACTCCTGCAACGCCCACCATTCCTTTCCCTCCGGTCCGCGCACCAGCCGCCCCAGGTAACCGGCCACACGAGGGAATCGGCCGCCCGAGGGAACTGGCCGCCCGAGGGAATCGCTGAGCACTGGGCTCGCGCCATCGAGGAGCTCTTCGCGCAAGTCAGCTGCATGCCGCGCTGCTCCCACTCGCTTCGTACCTCTTGGGGCACTGCCAGCGAGCAAGGGTAACGCCGTGGCTCGGCAACGATGACCTCGAGGCGGCCGGGGACCTCGGCAAACGGCGGGCGAAGCTACTGGACGCCTAACAGCTACTGGATGCCAAACAGGCTACTGGGCACCAGACCAAGTCGATCGGGCGAGAGCCATACCCCGTGCTGCAGGGGCGTGGGAACCACCCTGGGTCGGAGGCGCGAACACCCGGCCATCTGATGCAGACGGCAGCCCTTCGCCTGAGCGACCGCGAGAGAGCCGCACACGCTCGTTCGAGGCGCGGATCGTCCGGCCGACGAGCGGTGCGAGGAGCACCGAGGCACTGCACCACAACACGATCATGGCGGTCATCGAACCTCTCAGGATCTGGGCAACACCGCTACGCCCGATCCTGAGTCTGCCGGCTCGACAACCTTCCGAATTTCGGCAGGTCGAGCACCGCCCGACCGCCAGGGGTCAGCTCCCCGTCTCGGTCCCGAACGTGCGCCCCACCACGGCTCGATCCCCCTGGATTGCCGTGCGCTGCATGTAGGGGGCGAGACCACGAACTCCCCCGAGTTCTTCGCCACCACCCGCCCGCCCGGGTCCCCCGTGGATCGTCGCCGCCAGCACGGCACCCGGACCAGTCGCTTGGTTCATCGTCTTCTCGCTACCGAGCCAGATCCGGCCGTGCCAGGGCGCGATACCGAGGACCGTCTCCTCGACGAACGCACGATCGTCCGAGTAGACGCTCGCGACCAGCCCGCCGCCGCCCCGGTTGCACAGGTCCACGGCGCGCGACGCCGTTCCGTCGTACGGGACCAACGTCGCACACGGTCCGAACACTTCGAGTTCGTGCAGCACCGGCGCCTCGGCGTCCTTGGCGAGCAGCAACGTCGGCGCGACGAAGTAGCCCTTCGGCTGCACTGCGGCGGGGCCACCGAGCAGCGTCGCGGTGACCGCCTGCAGCCGCTCCATGCCCTGCCGCACGTCGCGCAGCTGCTCGGCACTCGCGACCGGCCCCATGCGCACGTCGTTGTCGAGCGGGTTGCCGAGCTTGACGGCACGCAGTCGCTCGACAAGCTCCTCCTGTACCTCGGCCAGCCGTTCGGTCGGCACCAGGATGCGACGCACAGCGGTGCACTTCTGCCCCGCCTTCTGCGTCATGTCGATCGTCAGGTTCGCGAGGAACTGCTCGAACGTGTCGCTGCCCGACTCGACGTCGGGCCCGAGCACGGCAGGGTTGATCGAGTCGGCCTCGATGTTGACCCGCACGTTGCGCGCGATCAGGTTCCTGTTGCCGCGGATCAGTGCACCCGTCACCGCACTGCCGGTGAAGGCGACTGCGTCCATCGGGCCGAGCAGGTCGAGCGCCCCACTCACCGAGCCGGCGACGAACTGGAACGAACCTTCGGGCAGCAGGCCGCTTTCGACCACGATCTGGGCGAGGCGATGCGCCAACATCGCACTCGCGGTGCCCGCCTTCTCGATCACCGGCACACCGGCCAGTAGCGCACAGGCCATCTTCTCGCCCATGCCCCAGGCCGGGAAGTTGAACGCGTTGATGTGCAACGCGACACCGGGGCGCGAGGTCCAGACGTGCTGGCCGTGGAAGCGCGGCGAACGGGTCAGTTGGATGCCGTCACCGTCGGGCAGATGGTGGCCCGCCGGCATCGCCGCCCCGAGCCCGGCGTAGTAGGCGAGCGTGCCCGACGCGCCGTCGAGGTCGAACTTGGCGTCACCCCTGGTGTTGCCGCCGTTCTTCGCAGCGATCTCGATCAGTTCGTCGCGGTGCTCGTGGATCTTGGCAGCCAGCGCCTTCAGCCGTTCCGCGCGCTGCGGGAAGGTCAGCGCGCGCAGGGCCGGCCCGCCGACCTTGCGCGCGTGCTCCAGCATCGCGGCGAAGTCGACGCCACCTGGACGAACGTCGCCCAGCACGGCTTCGGTGGCGGGTTCGTGAAGGGTCTTCGGATCGCCGGAGCCGGCCAGCCATCGACCACCAACGTAGTTCTGCAGCGAGGTCATCGGTGGCGCACCTTAGCGGCCTCGCTGGCCCGATGCACGAGACCGGACCCCGCGCGAGGCCGGGCCCGCAAACCGGCGCGTGCACAGCACCGAGCTGCAGTCGAGGCCGGTTCCCCGTCGGGGCCGAGCCCTCAGGCGCCCGCCACGAACTGCTGCAATTCGTGGTAGCGACGCTCGATCGTCGTCAGGGTCGCGTCGGCGAGGCGCTGCACGCCGAATCCCTCGACGGTCAGGCTCGCGGCACAGGTGCCGTAGGCGACGGCGCGCTTCATGTTCCACAGGCTGACCGAATTGCAGTTCGCGAGGTAGCCCATGAAGCCGCCTGCGAAGCTGTCACCGGCCCCGGTCGGGTCGACGACGTGCTCGGTGGGATAGGCCGGCAGCGCATAGTGGAAGAAGTTCGAGAACACGAAGCAGCCGTGCTCGCCCTTCTTGACGATCACCAGCTTCGGCCCGAGCTGCAGGCACGCGCGGCCGGCCTGGATCAGGTTGCTCTTGCCGGTCAGCTGCTTCACTTCGCTGTCGTTGACGATCAGGCCGTCGATGCGCCGCAGCAGGCCCAGCAGCCCGTCGCGCTCGCGCTCGATCCACAGGTCCATCGTGTCGGCGACGCAGAAGCGCGGCGCCTGCATCTGGTCGAGCACCGACATCTGCGTGGCCGGTGCCCCGTTGGCCAGGAACACGAACGGCGTGGTGCGGAACGCATCGGGCACCTTCGGTCGGAAGTCGCCGAACACGTTGAGCTGCACGTCGATCGTCTCGCGCGAGTTCATGTCCGCGGAGTACCGACCGTGCCAACGGAACGTCTTGCCTGGCTTCGTCTCGACGCCGGTCAGGTCGATGCCGTTCGTCTCCAGCAGCTGGCGGTGCTTCGCCGGGAAGTCGGCACCGACGACACTGACGAGCCGCACCGGCGTGAACAAGCGGGCCGCCAACGAGAAGTACGTCGACGAGCCACCTAGGCAATCGGCCGCATTGCCGTGCGGGGTCTCGATGGTGTCGAACGCAGTGGAACCGACGACGAGCAAGGACATGGGTCGAGCAAGCTAGCGACCGGGCTGCTCTGGATCCACGGCACGATCCTCTGGATCCGGCTGTCGGTCGTCGACCGCCTCTTCCTCGGCTTCCTGCGCCACTTCCCGCTCGATGTCGGCGCGCGTCACCTTGTCCTTCTCGAACAGGGTCAGCAGGCCACCGAACAGGGACCACAGGGTCACGTGCAGGCGATACAGGATCGACAGCGCGAGCCCGCGTGTTCCCATGGTCTGGCTGGCCACGGCCTCCGGCACGCCGAGGATGTAGCCCCCACCGTATCTGCCGAAGAAGTAACTGTAGAGGCTCTCGCCGATCCCCCAGCCATTCGGTGCCAGTGGCACCGCGGTGACGATGTTGATCACGGGGATCAACACGAAGTACTCGAAGCTCGGCATGCCGATGTCGAGCGACTTGCCCATGCAGACGACGCTCAACACCGCCAGCACGTGGTTGCCGACCCCCGCGACGAGGCTGGCGACGATCACCGTCTTGTGTTCGCGGTAGACGAAGACTGCGTGGTCGACCTTCTTCAGCACGTGGCCGAGCTTCGGCGGCAGGCGATCGAGCAGGGTCTTGAGCCGGACCAGCTGGCGAAGCCGCCGGCTGAACGCCACCAGCCCGAGCACCCCGACTCCGAGGATCACGGCCCAGATGCCGACCGCGATCTCGGCGAACCGATCGAGCGCGAACAGCACCACGATGGCGCCGAGCAGCGCCAACGAGCCGAGGCCGAGCACGCGGTCCACCACCACCGACATCAGCACCTGCACGCGGTGGCCAGGGCAGCGCTTCATGATGTAGAGCGCCTTCACCACGTCCCCCCCGGTGGCGCCGGGCACGACGTTGTTGAAGAAGATGCCGATCCACGTGAAGCGCAGGGTCTCGGGCAGTGACACGTCGGTGCCGTTCACCTTCAGCAGCCACCACCAGCGAGCTCCGGCGATCAGCGCCGTGAGGAAGTAGCACAGCGCCCCGAGCCCGAACAGCCACGGATCCAGGTTGTGCCAGTAGGTGAGGAAACCCGGCTCGACGGCGAGCGTGCGGCCGTCGGCCGTGGCGCCGCGGCTCGCGGTGCGCGCCAGGCTCTCGCCGGGCAGCGTGTAGACCACCGGCTCCTGCTTCCAGCTGCCCACGATGTCGATCACCTGCTCCGCGACGACCTTCGGGTCGTCGCCGATCCGCCACCGCAGGTGGTCGACGAAGTCGATGCCGCGGAAGACCCACACCATCAGCGCCGCGACCAGCGCCAGCTTGACGAGCGTGACGAGGCGCTGCTTCACCGCCATTCTCCTTTGGCGCGCACCTTGGAGCGCGCGTCGGCGATCGACGCTCGTTCGCTCGCGAGCCGTTCCAGCAGGGTGGTCGCGAACCGTCTCGGCTCGACCCCGAGCGCCGCCAAGTCCGCGGTCGCCACGGGCGCTCCCCCGGCGGATGCGTTGACGGCGAAGTGGATCAAAGCACTCACTGGGGTGACCGTCGCGATCGAGATCGAGAGCTTGCCGGCCCCGACGTGAAGATCGTCGCCAGAGCGACGCACGGACACGTTCGGAGCGAGTTCGGCGAGCACTTCGCGCGCCACGGCCGACAGCAGGCGCTGGCGATGCACCGCCAGCAGCAGGTCCGGGTTCGTGAACTCCTCCCAGACGAAGTGCACCATGTCGTCGCCGGCGATGCCTGGGCCGTCGAGATCGGCGAGGTCCGCCATCTCTGCAGCCTCGACCCGGCACGCGCCCCGAAAGGCCACGACCGCATCGCCGCAAAGCCCGAACCGCGACAGCACCCAATGCGCGCGCAGCTGACTCCCGTCGTAGTCGATCGACTCCTCACTCCAGTGGGTACGCATCGTATGGCGGTCGCTCGCCCGGACGCGTGCGATCCCGTCAACGCAGTCGGCCGTCCACCCATTGCTGGACCCAGGTCGTGTCCGGATCGAGTCGAGGACGGCCCAGCGACCAGGTCAACGCGACGAGCGCGGGCAGCCGGAGCTTCGAGTAGAGCTGGTCTTCTTGCAAGATCAGAGTGGCCAGGAACTCACGCGGCGAGACGGCTTCCCAGACCTCCCGGTTCGGTAGCCGCAGCGCGAACTCGGCCAGTTCGCCGCGCAACTGCCCGCAGTAGTGGACCAACCGCAGCCGCACCAACGGATCCGGGTCGTAGCGCGGTTCGTTGGCGCGCACCTGCTCGGGTGTGGCGGCCATGAAGGCCAGCAACAGGTGCGTGCCGCGCGGGCCGGCGAACCGCCGCACGTGCTCCATCGCACAGAGCCGCAGCTCGAGGGTCTCCGGCGCGCGACCTTCGAGCGCACGCAGCAGGCTACCGACGAACACGTGCGCCAGGCTGCGCTGCAACGCGATCTCGATCGCCGACCGCAACTCGCCATCGGTCTCGGTGCGCCATGCATCGGTCAGATCCTCCGCCAACTCGAGGCGCCGCCAGCCAGCCGGCAGAGGCCGCTCGACCAGGGTGCCGAGCGCCGCGAGGTACACACTGCGCTCCGGTCCCATCGTGCGCTCGCGCGCCGTGCGCGGCCGGCCGGCTTCGAACGCCGCCATCGCTCGAGCCACGTTCGCCGGCTCGGCCGAGAGCGTCAGGTCTTCGAGCCGGGCAGGAAACACGTCCACGCCGATCGCTTCCATCACCGCCGCCATGGCGTCGAGAGCCAGCAGGCGGTCGTAGCCGTTGTCCTCGAGCAGCGTGATCCAACCCAGTCGGGTGCACGACAGCGCCGCCAACTCCAGGTCGGCACCGACTTCGTCGGGCAACTCGCCCAGCAACTCGCGCACGTGCTGGGGTGGATTCGGGAGGATCTCGCGCGTCGTGCGACCGAACGGGATGGTGAACAACGGCAGCACCGGTTGGAACAGCCAGAACCGTGTGTACCACGCCGAAACGTCCGCTTCGTCGGCGTACTCGAGCGTGCGTCCGCTGCCGCGCCCGCCGACACGCACGATGCCGTCGATCTCCTGCAGGATCTCCGGGCCGGACAGGTTGTCGGCCACCGAACAGCCGACCAACGTGGTCACCGCCAGCAGGGACAGCGTGCAGCCCCTCATCGGAGCACCTCGAGATGCTGCCGCCAGGCCGCAGCGACCCTTCGCCGGCCCTCGGCATCGGCGCCGGCGAACGGCTCGGCGTCGCGGCCGCCGACCAGCCGGCACAAGGCGGCGTCGATCGCGGTGAACGTGGCCTCGTCGCCCTCACGCTGCAACTGGTCCACGAGCAGCGGTGCCGCCGCCGCGCCGAGCAGCTGTTCCGCGCGCGCCACGGCGTAGCGCCGCACCAGCCCGTCCCGATCGGCCAGCGCTGCGACCACGAACTCGGCCGCGTCGCCGGGGGCTGGGTTCACCAGCTGCACGGCGCGCGCACGCACCGAGGCGGCCTCGTCGCTGCTGGCGATCGCCAACGCGCGCCGGCGCACCTCGGCGTCGACCTCCTCGGCGCGCCACAGGCTCTCGAGCGTCGCGAGGCGGTCGCGAGGACTCTCGGCCCCTCGCAGCGAGCCCAGCAGATCGCGAATCTGCAGCAGCCGCGGCCGCGGATTCTTGGTGAGTTCCCCCGCGAGGCCTTCGGCCAGCGCTCGGGTGGCGGCGTGCTCCACGCCGGTCGCGGCTGCCTGCGCTGCCTGCAAGGTGGCTGTCGCGGCCTTGGCATCGCCCTCCATCCACTCGAGCTCCGCCAGTTCGACGAGTTGCTCCGGCGGCAGGCCGGCGGGGCCGGCCTCCCGGCGCAGGCGGTTCCACTCCGCCCGCGCTTCGCTGCGGCGGCCGACGTCGCGCAACAGGTCGGCACGCAGCGCGCGCAATTCGACCGTCGGCGCCTCCGCCAACGCCGCGTCGACCAGCACCAGCGCCTGCGGCTGCAGTTCCCGCTCGCGCAGTTGCCGCACCTGCTGCACCACCGGGTTCGCCGTCTCGCCGGCTGGTGGCTCGGGCTCCGCGGGAACGGGTGCCGCCGCCGGGGACGGCGCCGACCGCGTCGGTGGCGGCTTCGGCGCGGCGTCCGGCGGTATCGCAGCCGGAGCGGGCACGGTCCCGGCGTTCGCGCGCGTTTCCGGAGCCGGCTTCGCTCCGTCGGCGCTCGCCACCGCGACCCTGCTCGACTCGTCTTGCCGCAGGCCGCGGCTCGGCAGGCGGGACGCCCCGCCGGCGCACGCGGCGACCAGGGCCGAGACGACCAGCAGCGACGCACGGGAACCGACGTGGAACCGCACCCTAGGTGCTGCAGCGGACCTTGCCATGCGGGCGGAGGTTGTAGCTGCTCATGGCCCACGGCACGACCGTCTTGTCGTGGCGTTCTGCCGGCTGCCGCGCGACCGATCCGGCGAACCCGATGGCGCACACGCGCGCCACACGCTCGTTGTCGGGGCGTGCGCGTAACCGGATCCCGCGTGCCGTGTCGTTTGCGAGCCATCGGGCCCCGACGCACCACACGGCCCCGCGCTTGCTATCCGCCCCGCGGTCGCTCTCGCACGCACCCGCCCGCACCGCTCGGAGAGTTTCATGAATCATCGACTGCGTCGGATCACGGCCACCTTCGGCCTGCTCGCTCTCGTGTCCGGTCCGCTGGTAGCGCACGGCGGCAAGTACATGGGCCCCACCGACACGGTGCCGCCCGCCCCTGGCACCGGCGGCGGCGGCCGGACCGGCAACCCGGACGGCCCCAGCGGCACCGGCCCGACCACGCCGGGCGGCAGTGGCCCGACCACGCCGGGCAGCGTGCCGGGTGGCGGCTCCACCGGCTCCCCGGTCGGCCCGACGGGTACCGCACCGCAGGGTGGCACGACCGGACCTCGCGGTGGCATGCTCGACGGCGACGACACCACGTGGGACCAGTGGTGGGAGTTCAACAAGGATCCCTACCTGCGGCTGCGCGACGCCGTTCGCTCCGGAGTCCTGACCACGGGAGGCGACGACGACTTCCTGGTCGGCCAGACCCTGCGGCCCAACGACAACAGCTCCCTGCGGCCGTCGGCCGAGATGATCCAGGGCGAGATCCTGCCGGCCCTGAAGAAGGCGATCGACAGCACCGAGCAGCGCGACATCAACTCGTCCTGCATGGTCGCGATGGCCAAGATCGGCGTCGACCACCCCGACTTCACGCTGCGCAGCGTG
>JAEUHU010000281.1 GCA_016793305.1 Planctomycetota bacterium | reverse complement strand
GCGGCGGCTCTGCGACTTGTGCTCGAGGACGACGTAGAGCAGCAGGCTCTGCTGGTGGTGGGTGCGGACGGAGAAGAGCAGGTCGCAGAGGGTGCGGCGGCTGCGACGACCGTGCTGCGTGGGGTTCTTGCGGGTGAGGGTGCGCCAGTCGATGGCGTCGGCGAGGGTTGCGGGCAGGGCGGTGCGCAGCAGGGGAACCGCGTGATCGGGCTCGCCGAACGCCACCTGGAACAGGTGGTCGTGATGGGACGGCACACCTCTTCGCGATGGTGGGGCCGCGAAAAGGGCGGGAAATCCAGGCGCGCAAGATCGCCGGTACAGGTCGCGTGCTCCAGTTGGTCGGGTCCCGTCAGGAGCTTGGTTCGTCGGCGAACAGTTCGTCGAGCGAGCCTGCATCGAGGATGCGGTCGGCCCATCGGTCGAGGTCGTCGATCTGCTGTTGCCGTCAGAGTTCGAAGGGGCGGGTTCGGTCTTGGCGCGCATGCTTCTCGGAGCGGTGTCCACGCGCGGCAATGCAGCTCCGGCGGCCTGCGGCTGCTCGCGCCACTCTGCCAGACACAGCAGCATCGCTTCGCCCCCGATCCTGCACCACGTGCTCACGTACGTGCTCGAGCACGAGCTTCTGCTGCAGCGCGAGCAGCGGCGCATCGTCGAAATGCAGAGCCTCGACCTCAGCCACAACGGCGTGCTCGCCCTCGTCCGACTCGGATTGCTCGACCCCAATCAGGTCGGGCCCATAGCACCTTGGCGAGTTCGGCCTGAATGCCTCGCTTCCCCAGCCATCAAGGGCGCCATCGCCCACCTTGCCAACACCGGACGCTTTCCGAAGGGGGATGCCCCGATCGTCAGCAGGGACTTTCGACGCAACGAAACGAGTTACATCCGAAGTGAGGAAGGGGGCATTGTGATTCAGGGTCGGAGGAGTCTGGCGGGGCGCAGGCTCAGGTTGCGGAAGCGGAGCGACGGAGCGTAGTAGCGGCGGTGGGCCGACCGCGCGCTGACGGCCGCGTTGTCGTAGCAGCCTCCGCGGTTGCTGCGGAAGGCGAGGGAGCCATCCGATCGCAGGCCGTCGCCTGCACGCTCGCTGCCGTAGTCGCCAAACCAGTCGCGGCACCACTCCCAGACGTTGCCATGCACGTCGAACAAGCCGAACCCGTTCGGCTTGAAGCTCGCAACCGGCGCAATCCCTCGGAACCCATCCGTGATCGGCGCCGGTTCGCCCCACTGCGGAGACCTCTCGAACGACGTCTTGTCGTGCACGTTGGCACAGCCCTGCAGATCCGCCGCAGTCTGTCCAGGCCAGAACACCGTCGTTGTGCCGCCCCTCGCGCCATACTCCCACTGCGCCTCCGTCGGCAGCACCATGCCGTGGCGCGTCATCCAACGATCGCCGGTGTCCCAGTCCATCGAATCCGCTGGGTGCGTGCGGCCGATCGCGATGCGATCGCCGTTGTAGTGGCCGCCCTCGTTCCATTGGGTCAGCTGATCCCCCGCGAGCCGCTGCCACTGCCCCCGCGTCAACTCGTGCCGCGCCAGGAAGAACGGCGACAACGTCACATCGTGTAGCGTCTCGTCTTTCTGGTGCTGCGGGTCGTAGAACGGCGCGTTCGGGTCGTCATTCTGCGAACCCAACGTCACCGTGCCACCCGGCAACAGCACGAACACGATCCCCGTGCCGGCCTTCACCTCGATCGAACCGTCTTCCTTGTGCGTCGGAATCTCGATCTCCGTCGCCGCCTGCTTGCCATCCCACGCACTGCGCAGGTCGTAGAACTCCCACAGCTTCGTCACCGGGTTCATGCCGATCGGCGCCAGCCCGATCACCGCCTCGTCCGGCAACGGGATCGAGAGCCCCGAGTACCGCTTGCTGGCAACGACGTCGTCCGCCTTCGCAATCGCCTCGCGTGCCGCTGACCACGTCGCCCCGGCCTTCGGATGCGCGAGACTCGCTGCGCGCACCTGTTGCGCCCACGTGAGTCGCTGCGCCACGTCCACGCGCTCCTTCGCCGCCATCGAGTTCAGCCCCGCCAGCACGTCCACCAGCGCGTTGTGCAGGAACTCCGCCGAACGGCTCTCCTCGTCGCCGCCGAACGTCCACGTGCGACGCACCGACACTTTCGCGTCGAGCGCCGCCAGCTTCGTCTCGGCCGCGGCGAGACGGGTCGGCGCCTCGGCGATCGCGGCCTCGATGTCGCGCTGGTAGCCAAGATAGGGCTCGCGCTCCTTGGCCGGCGCCTTTGCCAATGCCTCCGCCGTGCGCTGCTTGCCCTCCTCGTCCTGCCCATTGGCCAACGCCGCCCATGCCAGCGTGTCGAGGAACTGGAACGCCTCCGGGGTGCCCGCGGACTTCGTCACCGCCGCACGCGCCGCGACTAGGCCCGCAGCCTCCTCGCCAAACGTCGTGCGGTCCTGCTTCTCGCCATCCGGCTTCTCGGGTGCGACCCGCGGCCACGCGAACTGGTTCAGCGCCGACGCATCCGCGTTCTGCAACGAACCCGGCAGCTCCGGCAACTCGAGCTTGGCCGTACCCGCACGGATCGCCTGCGCGCGCCGCAGCGAGGCCACGAGCTGTTGCTGCCGCTCGTACGCAGGCCACTCCGCCGCCGCCCGCCGGTCCGTCTCCACCTGCTCCGCCGTCAACGGTACCGCCCTGCTGCGCAGCTCCGCGATCGTCGCCTCGATCTGCGGCCGCTGCGCCAACAGCTGCGCACAGTCGTTGTCCAGCCACGCCTGCAGCGCCGCAACCTTGTCCGGCCACGCGGGCCACAACGCATCCTGCTTCGCCAGTACGTCCTTCAGGCGAACGACCGCCGACAGCTGGTTGAAGTTGGCGACCGTGCGACCCTTCTCTGCGGCCAGCTGCGTCGCCGCGACCTTCGCCAACGATTCGGACTGCGCCAGGGCCGTCTTCTCCTGCGCCAACCGTTCGTTCGCCGCCGCCGCCTCGTCCGCGCGCTGCTTCTGCGCCAGCGCGTCGTCCTTCGCCTTCGTCTCCGCCGCCGCCAACTCCGTCTTCTGCTGCGCCAGCGCCGCATTCTCGTTCGCCAGCGTCGTCGACACGATGATGCCGACGACCAGGATCAACACCGCCGCCAGCAGGCTCGCCGCCAACGGCTTGTTGCGCCGTACCCACAGCTGCAACTCGACCAGCGCCCCGGTCCGGTACGCCTGCACCGCGTGCATCGCCAAGAACGCCCGCAGATCCGCCGCCAGCGCCGCCGTCGTCGGGTAGCGCCCATCCCGCTCGCGCGCCATCGCCTTGCCGACGATCGCCACCAGCTCCGCCGGCACCCCCTTCTGCAGCTCTTCGATCGCCTTCGGCGGCCCCTCCGCCACATCCTCGAGGATGCGATAGGCCGGCTTCTTCACCCCGGGCGTCGAGTACGGTGCCCGCCCGGTCAGCAGGTGATACAGCATCGCCCCGATCGCGTAGACGTCGGCGCGCTCGTCGAGCGCCTCGTTGCGCCCCTGCTCCGGCGGCATGTAGCTCGGTGTGCCGAGCTTCTGACCATCCATCGTCACCACCGACGAGCCATCGTCGCTGTCGGCGTCGCGACGGCGTGCCGAGTCGACGCGCCCGTCGGCGTCGGCTGGTTCCGGGCGGATCCGCAGGTCGCGCTGGTCGTCTTGGCCCAGCACCTTCGCCAGGCCCCAGTCCATCACGTAGACCTCGCCGAACTTCCCGACCATCACGTTGTCGGGCTTCAGGTCGCGGTGCAGGACGCCCTTGTCGTGCGCATACGACATCGTGTCGCAGACCCGCAGCACGATCTCGAGCGCGCGCGTCAGCGGCCAGTCGGTGCTGCCGCCGTGCGACTCGGCGAACACCTCGCGCGCCGTTCGCCCCTTCACGAGGCGCATCGTGAAGTAGACCTTGCCGTGCTGGTCGAGGCCGAGTTCGTGCACCGGCACCACGCCCGGATGGTCGAGCTGCGACGTGACCTGCGCTTCCTCGAGGAACCGCCCCAGCAACTGGCTGGCGAGCTGCCGTTCGAGCTCGTCGCGTGGGGCCTCGCGGTCGAGCAGCACCTTCATCGCCAGGCGCCGGTTCAGCTGCCGGTCGAGGATCTTCAGGATCGCGCCCATGCCGCCGCGGTCGACTTCGCCTTCGATCGCATAGCGCTCGAGGTCGAGCCGCGGCGCGCGCGCGAGCCGCTGCAGCATCTCGGCGGTCTGGGTCGAGTGCACCTTGTCGGTCGAGCTGTCGCTCGCGGTGCGGTCGGCGGCATCGCTCGACGGCGGGGGCGCGCCCGGCACGAACGCCGGCGTCGGCTGGTGCGCGTGTTCGAGCAGCGCCGCCAGCTTGCTGCCGAGCGCCTGGTCCTCGGCGCGGATGCGCACGACGAACGCCTGACGCTCGGCGGGCGGCAGCTGCCGCGCCTGCTCGAACAGGCTGCGCAGGCGGTCGAAGTCGGGCGGGGGGCCGTTCGTGGAGTCGGAGGGCATGGCAGGTTTCCCGGGGCGAGCGGAGCATGCCGCTGCCGGGTGGGCTCGGCCAGCAGCGAGACGGCCACCCTCTGGACTGCCGTGGTCGGCGATCCGCGACAGGCGGCCGTGCCCGGCGACGTCGCCGGCGCCAAGCCTGACTGCGGGGGCGGCACGACCGGATTCGAGGTGGACTGAGAATCGCTGGCCGCAGATCCTCGTCCTGGCGCGGCCCGGAGGCCGGGCTGCGGAATCCTCCCTCGTCGTGTTCGCTCTGTGGAGGTGTGCCACATGGTGCGCCTCCCGAAAGGCCTGATCCCATGCTTCGCCGCTTGTCGTGTTGCGTCGTTCTCCAACTCGCCCTCGTGGCGCAGGCGCCGAACTTGGCGAAGCTCGGGCCGCTGCCGCTGGACCTGCCGGTCGTCGACCTGCCGCTCGCCGCCGCGCAGCCGCTGCCGGCGGGTGGCGCGATCGTGCTGCGCGTCGGCAAGGACACGCCCTGGGGGCAGGTGCAGGCGGCGCTGGACCGGTTCGCCGCTGGCGGTGGCACCCTCGTGCACTTCGCCGCGGTGCTGCCCGATGGCTCCCCGGGCGCGTTGACGGTGGCGCTGCCGGAGAGCGCGGAGGCACCGACCGTGCTGAACCTCCGGGCCCACGCGGGGCGTCCCGGCACGCCGCCCGAGAGTGGCATCCCGCTGCTGCAGCGAGCAGTCGAAGGGTGGCGAGCGCGCAGCAAGGAGCCGTTCGTGCTGGGGATCGAGGTCCCGGCGGATGCCACCCAGGAACAGGCGCTGCGACTGCTCGCCGCCGGGGTCGAAGGCGGCGCCGAGCGCGTCGTGCTGCGCGTCGGGCAGGCCACGAAGGTCCCGAAGGCGCGGCTTGCCGCGGGACTCGCGCTCGACTTCGTTGGCCCGATCGGGTTCCAGGTTCCAGGGGCCATGCCGGCTGCGAAACCGGTCGCGAAGCCGGCCGGGAAGCCCGGTGGGAAGCCGGCGGGCAAGGCCACCGAGCCCGCCTTGCCGGTGTCGACGCAAACAGGCTCGGCGTACGGGGCTTTGCTTGCGGCGCCGGGCCCGAAGCCGGTCGCGCCGATGTTCCCCGAGGGCGGCGGGGGGATCGGTGGGCGCTATCGGCGAACCGATGCGGCGACGCAGGCGACGCTCCGCACCATCCGCGATGCGGCCCAGTTCGGGATCGCGTCGCTCGTCGCGAAAGCCAACCCGGATGGGAGTTGTGGCACGAGCCCGCGGTTGCTCGAGGCGACGGCCCTGCTGGCACTCACGCTGCTGGTCGATGGCCACGCTGTCGACCTCGGCCCCGAGAAGGTGCGTCTCGGCGCGGCGCTCGGGTGGCTGTTCGTGCAGCAGAAATCCGACGGGGACTTCGGGGCCACGGGCCCGGGCAGCACCCGCGTGCATGCCGCGATCACGCGGGCGTTCGCCATGGCGCAGGGCGCGTCGGATCGTGGTGCCATCCTCGCCAAGGCCACGGAACTGGCGGCCCAGCACCTGACGCGGCTGCGGCGGCTCGACGGTGGTTGGAACGACGGCACTCCGGATGCGCCGAGCGACCCGGTGAGCACGGCGATCGCGCTCGAGGCGATCACGGCGCTGCAGGTCCTCGGCGGCGACCCGCCGCAGTTCGGGAGCGCTCTGCCGGGCTGGCTCGATTCGTTGCCGCTGCGAGGGGGCATCGAGGCGGCCGCCGAGTTGTGGGCGAGGCAGCTGCTCGGTCAGGATCCAGCCAGGACGCCGCGGATGACGACGCTGACCCAGTTCCTCGAATCACCACTGGACGATCCTCAGTACTGCTACTTCTGGAGCTCGGCTCTCAATCAGGAGGGATCCCGACACTGGCCGACGTATCGCGGGATGGTCGAGCGGAAGATCCCGGCGTGGCAGCAGCAGCTGGGGGCGGCCCTCGGTGCGAAGTCCAGCGGCGGCGCCGCGGATCCTGTGATCGCCTGCGGTTGGTGGACCCTGGCGCTGCAAGCGGTGCAGCGAAGGTCCTCGCGGTGATGGCACTGATCGAGCCGGTGGCGGCTCCGGTGTCAGGCTGCTTCTCGACGGCGAGCTGACGCTGGCTCCGCGAGCGCGGTGGTACGGGAGCGGGTCGTCGTCCTTCGCCAGTGCCGACACCCGCAGCCCAGGGAGACGCTGTGGCCTTGCGCTACGGCGGCGCTCGTCGTGTGGCGTCCTGCCACGCGGAGCGCGCTCAGTCCTTCTTCTTCATCGAGCAGCCGGCCGGCGCGTCGCTCGTGCCGCACTTCGGCGTGCAACCACCACCGCCGCCTTCGTCCTTCTTGGCGTCGCTCGCGTACGAGCTGCCGCGGTAGTCGGTCTGGTAGAAGCCCGAGCCCTTGAAGATCACGCCGGCACCGGGGCCGATCAGGCGTTCGAGCTTGGTCTTCTTGCAGGCGGGGCACTTCTTCAGCGGCTCGGCCGAGATGCTCTGGAACTCCTCGAAGCGATGGCCGCAGGCGCTGCAGGCGTAGTCGTAGGTCGGCATGGCGTGGCTCTCGGGCTGTCTGTTCGCGTTCGGCTCTTCGGGTCTCGGGACGGCGGGGCTTCAGCTCTTCGGCGCTGGGCCGGCGACGACCACGCGGCTGTGGCGCACGACACGGTCGCCGATCTGGTAGCCGGTCTGCAGCACGCGCAGGATCTGGCCCTCGGCGACGGTGGTCGACGGCTCGACGCCGACCGCCTCGTGCCGCGCCGGATCGAACGCGACGCCGGTCGCGGCGATCTCCTGCAGGCCGTGTCGTTCGAGCGCGCTCTGCAGCAGCATGCGCGTCATGCGCACGCCTTCGACCAGCGCCTTCGGGTCGGTGTTGCCACCGTCGAACGCGGCGATCGCCATGCCGAAGCTGTCGAGGGCCGGCAGCAGTTCCTGCGCGAGCCCTTCGACCACCCGACGCTTCTGGTCGTCCATCTCTTGCCGCGCGCGGCGCCGCATGTTGGCGGCGTCGGCGAGCTGGCGCTGCAGCTGCTGCTCGAGCTGGTTGCGCTCGTTCTGCAGGCGCGCGAGCTCCTGATCCGGGGTCGGGATCTCGGTGGTGGGCTCGTTCGAACCGGTCGGGTTCGGGGCCTTCGGGTCGTGGTCGTTGCCGGTGTCGTTCACTGGATGCTCCTTCCGGTCACGAGAAGATGTCCTTCACCTTCTCGAAGATGGTCTTCTTGCCGTGCTTCTTGCCCTTCTTGCCGTCGAGCTCGTCGAACTTGCGCAGCAGCTCTTCCTGCTCCGCCGTGACCTTCTTCGGCACGTCGATCTGCACCTGCACGACCAGGCTGCCGCGACCGTAGCCGTCGGCCCGCGGCAGGCCGTGGTTGCGGATGCGCAGCTTCTCGCCGGGCTGGGTGCCGGCCGGGATCTTCATCGCGACGGTCTCGCCGGTGATGGTGGGGATCTCGATCTCGTCGCCCATCACTGCCTGGCGGAACGTGATGCGGGTCTGCATCAGCAGGTCCTCGCCGTAGCGGGTGTAGACGTCGTGGTCGGCGACGTGCAGCACGACGACCAGGTCGCCGGGCGGGCCGCCGCCGTCGCCCGGCTCGCCCTGGCCGGCGATGCGTTCGGTGTGGCCCGAATCGATGCCGGCCGGGATCGTCAGCGTGATCGGCGACTCCTTCGGCACCGCTCCGCGGCCGTGGCACTTCGGGCACGGATCGTCGATCGATTCGCCCTGGCCCTGGCAGGTCGGGCAGGTCTGCCGCATCTGGAAGAAGCCCTGCGAACGGATCACCTGGCCGTGGCCGTTGCACGTCTTGCAGGTCTTCTTCTGCGTGCCCGGCTTGGCGCCGCTGCCGCTGCAGTGGCTGCAGCGCTCGGGGCGCTTCAGGTCGATGGTCTTCTTCACGCCGGTCGCGACTTCTTCGAGCGTCAGCTCTAGGTCGACCTTCAGGCTGGCGCCGCGCCGCCCGCGGCCGCGGCCACCACCGCCGCCGAAGAACTGTTCGAAGAAGCCGCCTCCGCCGTTGCCGAACAGGTCGCCGAACGCCGAGAAGATGTCCTGCGCCGAGGCGAAGCCCGCCCCGCCGCCGCCGGCCCCGTCGACGCCCGCGTGGCCGAACTGGTCGTAGCGCTGCCGCTTCGTCGCGTCGCTGAGCACCGCGTAGGCCTCGGCCGCGTCCTTGAAGCGCTTCTCGGCCTCGGTGTTGCCCGGATTGCGGTCCGGGTGGTTCTCGAGGGCCAGCTTGCGGTAGGCCTTCTTGATGGTGTCGTCGTCGGCCTTGCGGTCGACGCCGAGCACTTCGTAGTAATCGCGCTTCTGGGCCATGGGAGGAATGGAGCTACGCGGCTCCTATCGGTGCCCCAGCCCGCAGGCAGAAGCCCCCGAAACCAACGAGGGAAACCAGGCGACAGCGGTTTGCAGGCTCTCTTCGCCCCGCGAGCGAAGCGAGCCTCCCGGCAAAGGCGTCCGACCCGTTGCGTGGTTTCGCCCGCATCGTGTCCCGGCGCCTTCGCCGGAAGAACAGGACGAGCCGAGCGGTGCCGGCTGCGCCGACTCCGGATCAGCTCGCCCATTCCCGGCGCCTTCGCCGGAAGATCCAGGACGAGCGGATCGGAGCCGGCTGCGCCGACTCCGGATCAGCTCGCCATGCCCGGCGCCTTCGCCGGAAGAGCCAGGACGAGCGGATCGGAGCCGGCTACGCCGGCTCCGGATCAGCTCGTACTCCCCTCGACCGCCTTCTTCTCGTCGGCGATCGACGTGACCATCGTGTTGGTGGTCAGCATCAGGCCGGCGATGCTCGCCGCGTTCTGCAGCGCGCAGCGCACGACCTTCGTGGGGTCGACGATGCCGGCCTTGAACATGTCGACCCATTCGCCGGTCAACGCGTTGTAGCCCTCGTTCGGCTTCTTGCCGAGCGCTTCGTCGACGACCACCGAGCCGTCCTCGCCGGCGTTCTCGGCGATCTGGCGCATCGGCGCCTCGCAGGCGCGCTTGACGATCTCGACGCCGAACTGCTGGTCGCCCTTCACCTTCAGGGTGTCGAGCGCCTTGCTGGCGCGCAGCAGCGCGGTGCCGCCGCCGGGCACGATGCCCTCTTCGACCGCGGCGCGCGTGGCGTTCAGCGCATCCTCGATGCGCTGCTTGGTCTGCTTCATGTCGGCTTCGGTCATCGCACCCGCGCGGATGATCGCGACCCCGCCGGTCAGCTTGGCGAGGCGCTCCTGGAGCTTCTCGCGGTCGTAGTCCGAGGTGGTCTTCTCGATCTGGTTGCGGATCGAGTCGGCGCGCGCCGTGATGTCCGCCTTCTTGCCGGCCCCGCCGACGATCGTGGTCGCATCCTTGGTGATGCGGATCTTCTGGGCGGTGCCGAGCTGCTCGAGCGTGACGTTCTCCAGCTTGATGCCGAGGTCCTCGCTGATGCACTGACCGCCGGTCAGCGTGGCGATGTCCTGCAGCATGGCCTTGCGGCGGTCGCCGAAGCCCGGCGCCTTGACGGCGCAGACGTTGAGCACGCCCTTCAGGCGGTTCACGACCAGCGCGGCGAGCGCTTCGGACTCGACGTCCTCGGCGATGATCACCAGCGCCTTGCCGCTGCGGCTCGTCTGCTCGAGCAGCGGGATCATCTCGCGCACGTTCGAGATCTTCTTCTCGTGCACGAGGATCAGCGCGTTCTCGAACACCGCCTCCATCGACTTCGGGTCGGTGATGAAGTAGGGCGACACGTAGCCCTTGTCGAACTGCATGCCGTCGACGTGCTCGAGCTCGGTCTTGAAGCTCTTGCCCTCTTCGACGGTGACGACGCCTTCCTTGCCGACCTTCATCATGGCGTCGGCGAGCAGGTTGCCGATCTCCATGTCGTTGTTGGCGGAGATGGCGCCGACCTGGGCGATCTCGTCGCGGCTCTTGTTGTCGACCTTCTTCGCCATCTTGGCGAGCTCGGCCGTGATCGTCTCCACCGCCGCGTCGATGCCGGCGCGCAGGTGGTTCGGGTCGACGCCCGAGGTCAGGTAGCGCTGGCCGATCGT
The DNA here is from genome assembly GCA_016793305.1 of Planctomycetota bacterium. The sequence continues at coordinate 572 of JAEUHU010000281.1, read as the reverse complement.
CAGCACGGCCTCGGCGAGCACCGTGGCCGTCGTCGTGCCGTCGCCGGCGACGTCGTTGGTCTTGCTGGCGACCTCGCGCACGAGCTTGGCGCCCATGTTCTCGAACGGGTCTTCGAGCTCGACCTCCTTCGCGACGGTGACGCCGTCCTTGGTGACCTGCGGGCCGCCGAAGGACTTCTCGATGATGACGTTCTTGCCGGCCGGGCCGAGGGTGACCTTGACCGCCTTGGCGAGCTTCTGGACGCCGGCGACCGCCTTACGGCGTGCGACGTCGTCGTACATGATCTGCTTGGCCATCGGGATCAGCCCTCCACCTTGGCGAGGATCTCGCTCTCGCGCAGGATCTTGAAGTCCTCGCCGCCGACCTTGACGTCGCTGCCGGCGTACTTGCCGAACAGCACGATGTCGCCCTTCTTGACGTCGATCTGGAGGCGCTTGCCGTCCTTGCCGAACTTGCCTTCACCGACGGCGGTGACCTTGCCGCGCTGCGGCTTCTCCTTGGCGGTGTCGGGCAGCAGGATGCCGCCGGCGGTCTTCTCTTCGGCGTCGAGCACCTTCAGCACGACGCGATC
>JAEUHU010000246.1 GCA_016793305.1 Planctomycetota bacterium | reverse complement strand
GAGCTGGTCGTGACCGCCCTGGCAGTTCCCCTTGGCACCGGTCTCAACCCGCACGTGCGAACTGCCGATATCCGCAACGATGGGCACCCACGGCGACATCACGGACGAGTTCGACGACGAGCTGAGCAAGTCGATCGAGGCCGCGTCCACGAAGGGGAGCTGGAAGAACGAGGCCACCTTCGAGGATCCGAAGCTGCGCGAGATCGCGAAGCAGCTGGCGACGACGCCGCGCGAGACCTACGCCGAGCGGCGGCTGCGCGAACTGCAGGAGAAGGCTGCGAAGAAGGAGCAGCAGCTCGTCCAGCCGACCAAGACCGCGTTCGCCGAGGAAGCGAAGTTCCGCGAAGTTCCGGAGCCGGACCCCGTGCCGGACACCCTGTGGCGCGAGGCCGTGCCGCAGCCGGTGGTGAAAGGACCGATCGTCGGCCCCCGCAACCTGCAACCCGCAGGGCCGGACGGCGGGCTCTCGACGAAGAAGCGGGCCACCAACGCCGCCCTGATCGCCGCGGCCCTCGCGATCATGGCGCTCGCCGCGATCGCCTGGCTCGCGTCCTGAGTCCGAACCCGGCGCGACGACGGCTGCGCCGCTCTCTGCCCGGCACGACCTGGCCACGCTCGGGCCAGGCCATCGACCAGACTCAGGCCTTGCTGATGAACGTCTCGAGGTCCGTCTTCAGCTCTTCGAGCCCGTAGCCGGGCACCGTGATGCAGCGGTAGACGATGCGCTCGAGCTCCTCGGGCGTCTTCGGGTTGAGCGCGTGCGGCGGCGAGTAGCTGAAGAAGTAGCTCAGCGACAGGCGCTGCGTCTCGCCCCCGCTCTGGCGGCCGGCGAACTCCCACGGCACTTCGTCGAACGGCAGCGTGCCGGTCAGGATCTCGTAGATCATGATGCCGATCGCCATCACGTCCGCCTTGCTGTCGGTCAGCAAGAGCGGGTTGTAGTGCGGCGTCGTCGTCACCACCCGGTGCTCGGGCGTGCGCATCGCCGGGTCGAGCATCACCACCTTGCCACTCGGCTTGACCACCACGTTCTCCGGCTTCAGGTCACCGTGGTAGTCGAGCGTGCCGGCCTGCTTCAGGGTCGACAGCGCGCGCACGATCGCCAGGAACCAGTTGAGGTGGATGCCTTCGAGGCTGCGGATCTTCTCGCGCAGCGTCTTGCCGCGGACGTACTCGAGGACCAGCACCGGGTTGTTGTCGACCGTGAGGCGGTCGACCACCTGGACCAGGTTCTCGTGGTGGCAGTTGGCGAGCAGGTCGCCTTCGCGGCGCAGCAGGTTCTGCACCTCGCCTTCGTCGAACAGGTCGATGCGGACCCCGTTCGGCTCGAAGAAGACCGCCTCGGCCGGCAGTTCGTCGGGGCTGATCCCCTCCGGCGTGCGCCGCGAGGTGACCTCGAGCAGTCGGGTCACCTGGCGCCCGCCGCCCGCTGCCCCCCCGACCTTGAGTGCGACCTTGTTGCCGGATTGTTCGTGTTGCGCCAGGAAGACGGTGGCGAAGCCCCCGCGTCCCAGGAAACGTGTGATCCGGTAGCCCTGTACGACTTCCCCGACCGCGAGCTTCATCATCCGCTGTGTGTCCCGGTTGCATGCGGGAGGGGTGTTCCCC
>JAEUHU010000241.1 GCA_016793305.1 Planctomycetota bacterium | reverse complement strand
GATCGGAGAAGACCTCCGGTTCGATCCGCTTGACGCCGTGCAGTTCGGTGTCGATGACGCGCATGCCCCGGTCCTATCGGAGCCACGGCGTCGGTCGCTTGAGTCCGGGCGTCCGACCCGACCGGTCTCAGGTCGAGCCGGACGCCATGGCCCGAGGTCGTGGCACCTCGTGCACGCTGATCCGCCCGTGCCGCAGCCAGCCTTCGCTGAGCAGCCAGGTGCGCGGGTCGGTCACCGGCCGCACGACGGCCTCCATGCCGACGACCGTGATGCGTTCGCGGAAGCCAGCGAACCACGGGGCCGAGGTGTAGGTGTCGAGCGCCTGGGGAACGTGCACCTCGCGGCCCTCGGCTGCGTGCTTCTTGCCGTTGCCGAACAGGTAGCGCAGCGCATTCCGGACTTCGCGCGGCGTCTTCAGGATGTGGTCGTGGTAGCGATCGGCGAACACGCTGCCGCGGCGGGCCCACAGCTTGTTGAGGGCTTTGGCGATGCGGATCAAGAGGCCCTGGAGGCCGCGTGAGAGGGCTGTGCGGCTCTCGGACTCGCAGAGCAGGTGCAGGTGGTCGTTCAGGACCGCGTAGTGGCAGAGGCGGAAGGTGCCGGCGAGGTTGCGGGCGCAGCCGGCCGCGAACGCCGCCCGAAGGGCGGCGTACTCGCGCCTGCTTCGCAGGCGCGGCAAGCCACTGCGCAGCTTGAGGGTCACGTGCACCGGGAAGCGCTTCGCGAGCGCGGCCCGCTCGCGGTGGTCGACGCCTGGGCGGCCGGCGACCTTCGGTTTGCGGCCAGCACCGTTCCGGGCGCCTCCGCGCCCGGAACGGAACGGTAGCAACGGGGCCTTGTCGTCGGACGCGCGCTTGCCGCGACCGGCCTTCGATCCGCCCGGGCGAGCCCGGTCGTTCCGGCGTGCCCTTGTGGTGGTTCGGTGCTCTGCGGCCATCGTTCGTTTGATTGCGCATATATATGGGTATCCTGGTCGTTCGGCAAGCCGTCGGTTCGAGATCGCGCCCGCCTCGGGAGAGTCTTCGGCGTCGAGACTCCTGGTCCACGGCCTGCGCATCGCTTGGCCACAGGTTCGGCGAACTCTCGTGGAGACGGCCCCTCGTCGCGGGCAGCCTCGTCGGTGCCAGCCCCGCAGGGATGCCGCACGCACCGGACAGCCGCCATGGCCGTGCTCGGCAGGGCCTGTCGCCGGAGTCGATCGTGACTCGGGCCCAAACGCGTGTGCGGAGCGCTCCGGTACCTGCGCTGCCCCGTCGTGCGGCGTCAGGGTTCGAGCGCCAGCCTGTTCGTCACTCGGTCGTGACGAACAGGCTGTCGTGGTGGTCGAGCAGCACCGCCAGCTCGCGCAGCGTCGCCTCGTCGCGCACGACCTGCGGTACTTCCGAACAGCTGCGCAGCCGACTCTCGACCGCGAGGCGCGCCGCGGCGTCGTGGCGCAGGCGGATCGCCCCGTAGTCCGCAGCGGTCGGCAGCGGCGCGCGGGCGAGATGGTCCGCGAGGTTGACGCGGAAGCGCTGGTGCGTGCCGTACGGCGTCAGCCCGAACGTCACCGGCCGTTCTTCGAGCGGGTCGGCCCACGGCGCCCAGTGGCCGAGCTGCAGTTCGAGGTCCGGCAGGCCGAGTTCCGGATGGCGCTGCGCCAGCTCGTAGGCGGCGAACAGGTGCGCGTAGAGCGGGTTCGGCGCCAAGCGGCCGACGCGCAGCGCGTGCGCCTGCTGCAGGAACACGGCTTCGGCGGCGAAGTCCTCGTGGGCGGGCAGCTGCGAGCCGTGGTCCTGGCCGCCGAGCAGCAGGCCGTCGAGGCCCGTCTGCGGCGGTGGTTCGCCGCGGCAGAGGGCGCGCGCCGCCGCGGCCGGCAGGCGCAGTTCGTCCTCGCCGGTGCGCGACGGCAGCTTGCCGCCGAGCCAGCGCAGGCGCAGCAGGCGCAGCCGGTGGCGCAGCGAGTGCTGGTCACCGGTGAAGCGTGGATGCACACGCGGTTCGCCGATCGTGCGGGGGCCAGCATCGGCGCGCGTCGCGCAGACCACGAAGTTCGAGCGCAGCTCCTGCCACAGGTCGAGGTAGCCGAGCACGAAGCTCTGCGCGCGTCCGTCGAACTGCAGCGCCTCGGCCATGCGGTCGGGCTGGCCCCACGGCCGGTGGAACCAGTGCGCCGGCTGCAGCCCCGCGCCGGCGAGCAGGGCGCCGAGCTGGTGGCCCGTGAAGCCGCGGTCGCCCGCGTGCAGGAACGCGTCGACGACGCCGGCGTCGTTCTTGCTGTCGGCGTAGCTGGTGAACGCGTAGCGCAGCGGATGCGCGCGCGGCAGGCGCCGCACGAAGCGACGGAAGGCCGCCGGGTGCGCACGGTCCCCGGCGTGGAAGCCGAGCAGCCGCGCCAGCCGTTGCAGCTGGAACACCCGCTGCCGCGACCAGTGCGGGTAGACCATCAGCCGCAGCACGCCGTTCGGCGTGAGCTTGCTGGCGAGCCCACGCAGCGTCGCCAGCGGGTCGGCGACGTTCATCAGCACGCCGTAGCACTCGATCAGGTCGAACTCGCCGGCCGGCCACGACGACGGCTCGTCGAGGTCGACCGGCGCGAACCGAACGTGCCGCTGGCGGTGCAGCCGGCAGCGGCGCTGCGCCACCGCGAGGCTCGGTTCGCTGAGGTCGGTGGCGACGATGTCGGCGTGCGGGTTGGCGACGCCGAACGCATACGGCTGGAACGTGCCGCACCCGGCGATCCAGATCCGCGGGCGGGTGGGGCCTGGTCCGCGGCCGGCGCGGTCCCACAACCAGTCGACGTGCAGCTCGTACGGATGCGTGCTCGGCAGGGCGGCGAGCAGCGGCACCTGCGGGTAAGGCCAGGCGCCGTACTGGTCGCGCATCGCCGCCGCCTTGCCGCCGGGGAGCTCGTTCGCCGTCGTCATCCGCCCGGTGCTATCGGCCGGACGGGCGGCCCAGGTAGAGCCCTGCTGGCTCGAGGTGGCGTTGTCCGGCGCTTGGCGGCCGGACTAGCATTTCCTTCGCATGGATGGGCGCCTTGCTCGACCCCTCCGTGCTCGGCCTGCCCGGCCTTTGCTGGGAGCTGTGGAAGGTATCGACGCGAACGACACGGCACGCGTTCTCGGGCGCGTCCGGCGGACGACGACTCCAGGTGCACCTGCATGGGGACGGCAGTTGCACGACCCGGGTGCTACGGGACGCGCTCTGCATCAGTCTGGCTGGTTCGTGGCAGGCGACCCCGTCCGGGTTCCTCGTCACGGCATGCAACGAGTGGTCGTTCGTGCTGCGCGGCGATGCCGAGGAAGTGCTCGTCGCCGAACAGCGAACGCCGACCAGCGAGGATCTGCTCGGCTTCGACGGACTCAACCTGCGGTCGTCCTAGCGGAGTCGGCTCCGCCGGACCTTGGCGCCGCTCAGGCCCCGTCGGCCGGCGCGTCGTACATCTCGGCGATCTCGTCGCGCGCGCTGCTGAGGTCGTCGGGCGTCTTCATCGGCAGGAAGCGCGTGTTGCGGCCGCTTCTCCGCACGCACAGCCAGTTGGTCGGCAAGTGCGCGGTCAGCTCGCCGATCAGGTGCTCGATCTGCACGGCCTTGCGCTCTTCGACGTTCTTCTCGACGTAGTACCAGCCGAGCTCGAAGTCGTGGTCGAGTTCCGCGGCGCTGAACGTGAACGTGTTGGTGTTGAAGACGTCGACGATGCTCGGGTCGAACTCGGCCGGGTAGCGGATCTGCTCGATCAGCTGGGTGCGGCCGAGGTAGGACAGCGGCGAGCCACCGACGTCCTCGGGCCACTTCGGGGCCAGTTCGCAGGTCGCCGCGGCCTGGCTGTGGATGTGGTGGCCGAGGATCAGCGGGTCGAGGCGCGCGCCGAGATTGTCGACGTTGCGCACCAGCAGCCAGCGGCCGCCGCCGTCGACGAAGCGCTGCAGCAGACCGGCCCTGCGGAACGACGCCAGGAAGTCGCCGTGGCCGGGGCCGTACGGCGAAACGTCGCCCGAGTCGAGCCGGAACAGGTCGCCACGCTGCGTCATGCGCAGCGCCACCGATTGCGTGAAATGGTGGATCCGGGCCGGGTCGCTGCCGAAGTGGCCGTGCTCGTCGAAGTGCGCCTTGGTCGCGGTGTCGGTCGCGAAGCTGTTCATCAGGAACAACGGCACCGGCAGCCCGGCCGACGAGGGGTGCTTGCGGCAGTCCTCGACCGCCAGCGCCAGGAACGAACGGTCGCGGCCGAGCACCGGCACGATGCCCTTCACCACGCCGCCGAAGCGTGTCGCCATGCCGCCGTTCAGCACCACGACGCCGACCTCGCCACGGGCCAGCGCTTCGCGGCCGAGCCGCTCGAGTTCGCGCGCCGACTTGGTGCCCTTGCCCGGCAGCTTGACCAGGGTGTTGGCCGGTGGGGCCAGCAGCTCGCCGGTCACGGCGTTGGTCGCCTTCGAGAGTCGCCCCGCGGCGACGTCCTGCTGCCAGCGCTGCTGCAGTTCGGCGTCGAACCCGTACTGGTTCAGGAACGCCAGCTGTTGCTCGGTGAGTCCTTTCAAGGCCGGAAGAAGCTAGCCGCCGTGCCGTTCCCGTGCGAGGTGCCTTTGGCTACACCTGCAGCGATGGCAACCGGCGACGCCATCGCAGGAACCGTGGAGCGGCTCGACCCGGCGCGGCCGCTGCGTGGCCTGCCCGGCATCGGCCCGGCGAGCGCGCAGCGCCTCGCCACTGCGGGGCTCGTCACCGTGCTCGACCTCGTGCAGTTCTTCCCGCGCCGCTATCGCGCGGTGCAGGAGCTCGCCGCCCCGGACGATCGCGCGATCGGCGAACTGGTGCGCTTGTGCGGCACGCTGCGCGCCGCGCGTCGCGTCTTCCTGCCTGGCCGGCGTTCGATGGTCACGTTCGAGTTCGAAGTGGACGGCGGCGGCGTGTTCGCGGTGCCGTTCTTCAACCAGCCGTGGCTCGCGAGGGGCCAGCAGGTCGGCGAACGGCGGTACGTCGAAGGCGTGCTGGCGAAGAAGGGGCGCCGCTTCGTGCTGCAGGCCGGCAAGCTGTTGCCGCGCGGTGCAGTGCCGACCGGTGAGGTGCAGCTGCGCTACCCGGAGATCGACGGCATCGCCGCTGTGCGGCTGCAGCAGTGGCTCGCGTTCGTGCTGGCGCACGTCGACTGGAGCCGCGTGCCGGGGATCAGGTTGCCGGCGGGCCTCGAGGAGTTCGCGCAGGCCCCGGCCGAGCTGCTGCTGGCGATGCACCGGCCGGAGTCGGTGGACGTGCACGAACGCGCGCGCCGGCACTTCGCCGTGCGCGAAGCCGTCGCCGTGTTCGCGGCGGTCGAGCGCGCGGCGCGGGCGCGGCGCCAGCGGGCCTGCCGTGTGTTCCCGGTCGACCCGGTGCTGCGCGAACGCATCGAAGCGCGCATTCCACTGGCGTGGACCGAGGACCAGCGCGGTGCGATCGAGGCGCTGTGGCAGCGATTGGCCGGGCCGGCGGCGATGGGGGTGTTGCTGCAGGGCGATGTCGGCACCGGCAAGACCGCGGTCGCGATCGCGGCGGCGCTGGCAGTGCTGGCGAAGGGAGCGGTGGTCGCCTTCCTGGCCCCGACCGAACTGCTGGCCGAGCAGCACCACGCCACGGTCTCTGCCTGGCTGCGCGGCAGCGGCGTGCCGGTGGTGCTGCACACCGCGGGCACCCGGCAGACGAACTGGCCGGCGACCGGGCCGCTGCTGGTGTTCGGCACGCACGCATTGCTGACCTCGGACCTCACGCTGCCGCGGCTCGGCCTCGTCGTCGTCGACGAGCAGCATCGCTTCGGCGTGCAGCAGCGCATGGCGTTGGTCCAGAAGGGCGACAACCCGCACGTGCTGGTGATGACCGCGACGCCGATCCCGCGCACGCTGGCGCTGGTCGTGTTCGGCGACCTCGACGTGGTGACGCTGGCGCAGCGCCCACCCGGACGCCGGCCGGTGCGCGCGTTCCACGTGCCGACCGAGCGCTGGGCGCGCACCGTGCAGTCGATCGCCCGGGCCGTGGCGCGCGGCGGGCGCGTGTTCGTCGTCTGCCCGGCGGTCGGCGAAGACGGCGAGAAGGGCTCTGTGATGCGCGTGCTGGCGGCGCTGCAGGACCGCTTCCGCTGCGGCTTCGTGCACGGTCGGCTGTCGACCGCCGAACGCCAGCGCGTGCTCGGCAGCTTCCGTGCGGGACTCGTCGACGTGCTGGTCGGCACCACGGTGCTCGAGGTCGGGGTCGACGTGCCCGACGCGACACTGGTCGTGGTGGTCGCCGCCGATCGCTTCGGCATCGCGACGCTGCACCAGCTGCGCGGCCGTGTCGGTCGTGGGGCGCGCCGCGGGCTGTGCCTGTTGTGCGGGCCGCGCACGGCGCGCGTCGAGGCGGTGTGCCGTTCGACCGACGGCTTCGTGCTGGCGGAGGCGGACCTGGCGCTGCGCGGCAGCGGCGAGCTGCTGGGCACCGCCCAGAGCGGCTTCGGCGACCTGCGCGCGCTCGATCCGGTCGAGGACGTCGAACTGCTGCTGCGGGTGCGCAAGGCGGTGCAGGCGTCGCCCGTTCCGCTGCTCGAGGAGGAACGACCATGAACGAGCGCCCTCGCGTGCTGACGGTCGCAGAAGCGCGCGCGATCGATGCCGACGCCTGCCAGCGCCTCGGCATGCCGACGATCCTGCTGATGGAGAACGCCGCGCGCTCGGTGGCCGAGGTGGCGCGGACGCTCGGCGAGCGTTTCGTGATCCTCGCGGGCAGCGGCAACAACGGCGGCGACGGCCTCGCGGCAGCCCGTCATCTCGGCGTCGGCCGCTGCACGATCCACCTGCTCGACGAACCCGACCCGGCCAAGGTGCCCGACGCGGCGCTGCAGGCGCGCATCCTGCGCGCGGCCGGCGTGCCGTTGGTGGTCGGGGCACTGCCCGAGCTCACGCAGCACCGAGGGGCCGTGTGGATCGACGCGCTGTTCGGCACCGGGCTCGCGCGCGAACTCACCGGGACGGCGCGTGCCTTCGTCGAGGCGTTCGACCGGGCGCTCGGGCCGAAGCTCTCGATCGACATTCCGTCCGGGCTGCACGGCGACACCGGCGAAGTACTCGGGGTCGCTTGCCACGCCGACGTCACGGTGACCTTCGTCGCCCACAAGCGTGGCATGACGACATCGACCGGGCGCGCCCACTGCGGGCGCATCGTGGTGGTCGGGCTCGGCCTGCCCTGAGCGTCAGCCCTGCGCCCAGAACGCGCCGACGTGCTGCGCGAACGCGACCGGCTGTTCCATCGGCACCATGTGCGCCGCCGCGGGCACGAGCACGAAGCGTCCGCCGGGCACGCCGCTGCCGATCGCCTGCAGGTCGGCAGGTGGCGTGATCGGGTCGTGTTCGCCGGCGATCGCCAGCAAGGGCATCGTCAGGTTCGGCAGCAGCGACGTGCGATCCTTGCGGTCGCGCAGGCCGCGCAGGTCGGCGACGATCGTCTCGACCGGGGTGCCTTCGATCATCGTGCGGAGCCGGGCCCGCAGCACCGCGTCGGCGCCCGGTGCGACGAGCTTGCCCAGCATCGCCTGCGCGATCGCTGCACGGCCGTCCCTCAGCACCGTCTCGATCGCGGCGTCGCGGCCGGCCCTCGCGGCGTCGCCGTCGCCGGCGGCACGCGTGTTCGTCAGCACCAGCGAGCGCACCCGCTCCGGGAACCGCTCCGCCAGTGCCAGCGCCACGTAGCCGCCCATCGACAGCCCGACCACGTCGGCGCAGCCTCCACCCAGCGCGTCGAGCACGGCGATCGCATCGTCGGCGAAGCGCTCCATCGGGTGCGCCGCGTCGCCGGGAGCCGGCGAGGCGCCGTGGCCACGCAGGTCGATCGCGACCAGCGTGCGCTGCTCGGCCAGCGGCGAGCGCAGCACGTCGAGCCACATGCGATGGTCGAGCGGGTAGCCGTGCAGCAGCAGCGCCAGCGGCCCGCGGCCGGCCGTGTGCACGGCGAGTGTCGTCGCCGCGTGCGCGTCGGAGCCCGGCACCAGGATCGTGGTCGTGCTCATGCACCCTCCCAACGGAGTCGCGCCACCGCTTCGACGTGGTAGGTCATCGGGAACATGTCGTAGCCCTCGACCTGCTCGAGCACGTAGCCGCCGTCGACCAGTTGCCGCAGGTCGCGCGCCAGCGTCTGCGGGTCGCAGGACACGTAGACCATGCGCCGGGCCCGCATCTGCAGCAGGGCCGGGATCGCCGGCTTCGCACCCAGGCGCGGCGGGTCCATCAACACGAGGTCCGGGCGCTCCTTGTTGTCCCGCAGGAACTGCTCGGTCAGCGCGCGCAGGTAGGTGACGTTGTCGCAGCCGTTGGTCTTCGCGTTGACGCGGCCGAGGGTCGCCGCGCGCCGTTCGTCCTCGACCGACACCACGCGCGTGAAGCGCCGGCTGAGCGGCAGGGAGAACAGGCCGACGCCGGCGTAGAGGTCGAATACGAGCTCGCCGCGTTCCTCGCCGAGCGCGCCCTGCACCAGTTCGCCGACCAGATGGCGGTTGCCCTGGAAGAAGCTCTCCGGCTCGATCAGGTAGCGGAAGCCGAGCACCTGGTGCTCGACCAGGTCCTTGCGCATGCCGGGCAGGTCCGGCGCCCACGAGGCGCCGCCGGTGCCGCAGGCGCCGTCGATCTGGTAGGGCCACTCCTTCCTCGGCAGCTCGGCGATCGCGGTGCGCACGTCGGCGAGGCCCTGTTCGAGCTCGGGGGCGAGCACCGGGCACTGCTGCACGTCGAGCACGCTGTGGCTGAACGCGCGGTGGAAGCCGAGCAGCGGTGGGGTGCTGGTGCCGGTGTCGAGCCCGGCTGCGGCCGCGGCGGCCTGCTGCGCGCGGCGATCCTGCTTGCGCAGCCGGCCGTGCGTGCCGTCGCCGCGCGCCCCCGACGTCGCGGTGACCTTGAGCTGCGTGCGCACGCGGTAGCCCCACGGTTCGCCGTGGTGCACGACCACCGGCTGCGGCCAGTCGAACCCGCCGGTGCGCACCAGCGCGTCGCGCACGAACTCGCTCTTGGCGGCGACCTGTGCTCGATAGTCGACGTGCTGGAACTGGCAGCCGCCGCACTCGCCGAAGTGCTGGCAGCGCGGCGTGGCCCGGTGCGGACCTGCGGCGAGCACTTCGAGCAGCTTGCTGCGAACGAAGTTCTTCTGCACCTCGGTGACCTCGACGCGCACTCGGTCGCCCGGGGCGGCGAACGGCACGAACACGGCCATGCCCTCGTGGCGGGCGATGGCGAAGCCGCCGAAGCCGAGGCGTTCGGCGGTGACTTCGAGGACCTGGCCGGTGGCCGGCGCGTTCGGGTGCGTCATGGGGGCGAGCACGGTAGCGCGCCGGCTGGGTCCGTGCACCGCGGCGTCCTCTGGCCGGGCCGTTCAGCGTGAGGTCGCACTTGCACCGCTCGCCGCCCGCGGCAGCCCCGCTCCGCCCGAACGGCTCTGCAGCCACAGGCCGGTCGCGACCAGCAGCAGCGCCACGAAGAAGCGGTGGCCCGGCAGCGGTGCACCGAGGGCACTGTTCAGCGCGGCGGCGACCAGCGGCTGCACGTTGATGTAGAGGGCGACCTGCGAGCTGTGCGTGTGGCGCAGCGCCCAGGTGTTCAGCAGGTAGGTCAGCACGGTGGCGCCGAGCACCACGTAGAGCGCGTACCAGACCGTCGGTGGCGCCAGCAGGTCCTGGGCGGCCGTGGCGGTGACGTGCGGGCCGCTCCAGGCGCCGATCATCAGCGTGCCGCTGGCGAACAGGAACGCGGTCGCGAACCACGGGTCGAGTTCGCGCCCTAGCCGCCGCATCAGCACCAGGTGCACCGCGAACGCGAGGCCGTTGCCCATCGTCAGCAGGTCGCCCAGCAGCGAACTGCCGTCGTCGCCCTGGCCGATCCCGGCCAGCACGCGGTCGATGCCGAGCAGCCACGACACGCCCGCGAGCGACACCAGGATCGCCAGCACCCGGCGCAGGCTGAGCCGTTCCTGGCCGGCCACGACCGCGGCCAGCAGCGTCCAGGTCGGGATCAGCGCGTTGACGATCGCGCTGTGCTCGGGCGTGGTGCGCGCCATGCCCTCGGTGAACAGCACCTGGTTGGCGCCGACGCCGAGGAACGCCGCCAGCAGCAGCCCGAGCGTCGTGCGCTTGTCCGGCCGGCTGGCCCGCCGGCGCAGCCACAGCGCCAGGGGCACGATCACCACGGTCGCAGCGGCGATGCGGAACAGCACCCATGCCGCCGGCGACAGCGGACCGAGCGGCGGCAGGATGCGCTTCGTGAACACGTAGTTGCCGCCGAACAGCAGCGAGACGGTCAGCAGGGCGGTGTGGACACGCAGGGCGGATGGCAAGGCGCGAGCATGCTCGCATCCTAGGGCCGCGATTCAACCGACGGTCCTCAGACCGTGAAGGTGAACTTTCCGAGGTCTGCTCGGACCGCCGCGGCTTGTTCCTGGGTCGAGATGACTGATGCGCTCAGCTGCTCGGCGGCGCTGGCGTTGCGCTGCGTCATGGCGTCGATCTCGCCGACGGCGGTGCTGAGCGCCCGTATCTGCTCGGCTTGCTTCTCGATCCCCTGACGCGTGGCTCCGGCAAGGGTATCCATGCGCTCGGAGGCGCCTTCGATCTCCGTGAAACACCGCTGCACGGTCGCCACGGCCGATGCCCCGGCGGTTGTGCGTTCGTGGGAGACGGCGACGCGCCGGCCGGTGTCGCGCGCCGCCGCCGCACAGCGTTGCGCGAGCCCTCGCACCTCCTCGGCGACCACGGCGAAGCCCTTGCCGGCCTCGCCGGCCCGCGCCGCCTCGACCGCGGCGTTGAGGGCCAGTAGGTTGGTCTGGAAGGCGATCCCGTCGATCGTGTCGAGCACCGTGCGCACGTCGTCCGCAGCGGTCTTCGCCTCCTCCATAAGGTTGGCAAGGTGCTCGGTGGCGCTGCGGCCGGCGCGCACCGACGACTGCGCCGCAGTGACCAACTGGCTGGCAGCGGTAGCCTGTTCGCAACAGTTTCGGCCGCCCTCGACGACCTCGGAAAGTGTGGCCCGCATCTCCTGCAGGTTCGCCGCCGTTTCGCTGGCGGCGCAGGCGACTTCGCGACTGGCCCCACGCAGGTCGCCCACCGTGCCGTCGATCTCGTTCATTCGCGCTTGCACGCGGCTCAGGCTGCCTCCGAGCGCGTCGAGTGCGACGTTAAGCGAGCGTCCCATGCGACCGATCTCGTCGTTGCAGGCGCCGACGACACGCGGCCGCAGATCGCCAGTTGCAACCACTTGTAGCACCGCGGCGCCGTCGCGCGCCGGTCTCGCGAGGCGCTTCGCCAGGAGCCAACTGACCACCGTCACCGTCACGCCGACCAGCAGGCACGCCAGCAATCCGAGCTCCTCGAATGCGCCTATGCGCGCCTGACCCTCCTCACGCATGTGCGCGGCCGAGGCCAGCGCTTCGTCGCGTTCCTGTTCGACGCACAGGGCCCACGAGCAATCGAGGAACCGCGCCGCCCGGAACGCGCCGAGCACCGCCTTGCCGGCGTAGTTGGGGTACTGTGCAACGCCGCTCTCGCCAGCCATCGCCCTAACAACGGCCTCCGTGCGCACCGTGCCCGCTTCTCCGGAGCGAGCGCTGGTTGCAACTGAGTGGTGGGCGAGGTCGCGCCGCGCGTCGCTACGCATCGTTCCGTCGGCTCCGACGAGATACGCTTCGCCGCTCTCCCCGAGGCCGGTGGTGGTAGCCATCATGTTGCCGATGCGCGCCAGAGGCAACTGTACCGCTAGCACTCCGAGTCGCAGGCCCTCGGCGAACACCGGCACTGCCGCGAACGCAGCCGGGGCCTCGTAGGACGGCGCGTAGCGTTCGAAATCAGTGCCGATCACCTGGTCTCGCGGGGCGACCGCGGCCAAGGCCACAACGCGTGCAAGGTTGGTGCTGGCAGCTGGCCCGTCGGCCAGCGAGGTCGCGAAGTCGAGTTCTTTGTAGACCGTGTAGACGAGGTTGCCGTGGGCGTCGACGAAGAACACGTCATAGTACCCGATCACCTCGACCAGACGACGGAAGGTCGGGTGGTGGATCGCGTGGGCCCGGTCGTAGGCGTCGGGCGCGCCGGTGGGCACGTCGAGGCGGTGCTTCTGGCCGAGTGGGTGGACGTTGTCCTGCAGGTAGCGCCGCTGCAGGGCGACGCCGGCTGGCGACAGCTGCGCCAGCCACGCGAGCGAAGGGTCCGCAGAACCTGGATTCTGTCGCACGTACTCGGTGGCGAAGATGTTCTTGTAGTAGCTACGGAGATGGTCTCGTTGTTCTGTCGACGTGGCCTGGCGCAGTTCTGCGAACGCCGTCGCGAACGCGCTCAGGGCGGCGGCCGTATCCGGAGCGCCGGCCAGCAACACTAGGTCCTCGCGGACCCTACTGGAGTAACTGTCGAGTGCGAGCCCGCGGCAGTCGGCGATTGCCTGCAGCCGCTCCTCAGCTTCGGCGATCGCCGCGGCTTCGGCCGAACTGGTGAGCGAGTTGAGGCTGTCACGACCGTTCGAGACCGACCACCAAGTGATCCCGAGCACCGGCAGTAGGGCCCCACAGAGACTGAACAGCATCAGCTTGGTCTGGAAAGTTGACCCCACTTGTGAACCCAACATGGCGGCTAGTATCGAGCGTTGGCATCCGTGGCCTGAAGCGTTCGAGGGTGTGGGTTCTGTTCGGACGCTGCGACGGCGAGCAAGTTACGCTATCCTTCCGCCCGCTGCGGAACGGGGGGGGGGGGGGGGGGGGGGGGGGGGGGGGGGGGGGGGGGGGGGGGGGGGGGGGGGGGGGGGGGGGGGGGGGGGGGGGGGGGGGGG
>JAEUHU010000233.1 GCA_016793305.1 Planctomycetota bacterium | reverse complement strand
GTACGGCCATCGCGACCTGCGGCTGTCGCTCGAACGCGCGTCGGCGCGCGAGACGGCGATGCGGGTCGCCGTCGGCGCGTGCTGCCGGGCGCTGCTCGCCGAGTTCGGCATCACGATCGGCGGCTACGTGACCCGCATCGGGGAGATCGCGGTGGCCGACGCAGGCACCCAAGTCGACCCGGCGGTGTTCGTGCAGCGCTTCGCCGCCGCCGAAGCGAACGACGTGCGCTGCCCCGATGCCGCGACCGCCACGCGCATGCACGACGCGATCGCCGCGACGATCCGCGCGCGCGACACGCTCGGCGGGGTGGTCGAGGTCGCAGCGCTGCACGTTCCACCGGGCCTCGGCAGCTACGTGCAGCTCGACCAACGGCTCGACGCGCGACTCGCGGCCGCACTGATGAGCATCCACGCGGTGAAGGGCGTCGAGATCGGCGACGGCTTCGCCGGTGCTGCGCAGCCAGGCACGCGCGCGCACGACGCGCTGCAGCTGGCCGGCGACCGCCTGGTGCGCGCGACGAACCACGCCGGCGGCCTCGAAGGTGGCATCAGCAACGGCGCACCGCTGGTCGTGCGCGCCGCACTCAAGCCGATCGCGACGACGCTGACCCCGCAGGCCTCGGTCGACCTCGCGACGGGGCAACCGGCCGCGACGAAGTACGAACGCAGCGACTACTGCCAGGTGCCACGCGCGGTGCCGATCGCCGAAGCGATGGTCGCGATCGTGCTCGCCGACGCGCTGCTGCAGAAGCTCGGCGGCGACTCGCTCGACGAGCTTCGGCCTCGCTTCGCGGCGCTGCGCCAGCTGCGCCTGCCCGACCTGCCGATGGACGGCACGCCGTGGCGCTTCGGCTACGGCTCGTGAGCGAACGCGCCGCTACGACCGGACCGCCTCGGCAGGCAGCTGCACGGCGCCGGTGCGCTGCCGGTCGACGGTGACGAGCACCCGCCCGTTCGCCCGTTGCTGCAGACGCCGCCACGGCTCCGTGTGACGAAACGCGGCCCCGGGTCCTGAGGGAGGGCAACGCCCCGTCCGGGCCTTCCCTTCATGCGCATTCGCCATCCGATCCTGTTCCTCCTCGCCCCGCTCGCCCCGGCACTTCCCGCCCAGTCGATCGTGCGCGACCTGACCCCTGCCGCGGCTTCGTCCGCCGGCAGCAACCCCGGCCCTGCCGCCGTGCAGGGCAACGTCGCCTGGTTCGCCGCCACCGACGCCTACGGCCGCGAGCTGTGGCGCACCGACGGCACCCAGAACGGCACCTACCGGGTGCGCGACGTCAACCCGGGCAGTGCGGGCTCCGACCCGAGCCTGCTGACGCCGGTCGGCAGCCAGCTGTTCTTCGTCGCCCGCCAGGACGGGCTCGGCCGCGAACTGTGGGTCAGCGACGGCACGTCGCTCGGCACGCGGCTGGTCGTCGACCTGGTCCAAGGCAGCGACGTCGGCAGCGACATCACCGCCGCGGTGGCGTTCCAGGGTGCCCTGTTCTTCGTCGCCACGACGCCGGCGAACGGCACCGAGCTGTGGCGCAGCGACGGCACCGCCGGTGGCACGCAGCTGTTCGTGGATCTGGTGACCGGCGTCAACTCGTCGTCGCCGAGCAACCTCGTGGTGTGGAACGGCGAGCTCTGGTTCGTCGCCAGCACGTCGGCGAGCGGCCGCGAACTGTGGCGCAGCAACGGCACCGCCTCGGGCACCTCGATCGCCTTCGAACTCGCCACCGGCTCGAGTTCGCTGCTGCCCGAGTCGCTGTGCGTCGCCGGCAACCGGCTGTTCTTCACCGCGCAACAGACCGGTGCCGGCCGCGAACCGTGGGTCACCGACGGCACGGCGCTCGGCACGCGCCAGGTGCGCGACCTCGCCGCCGGCAGCGGCGGCTCGTTCGTCGAGCGGCTGACGCCGTTCGGCAATCGGGTGCTGTTCTGGGCCAACGACGCGACCAGCGGCCTCGAGCCGTGGTGCAGCGACGGCACGACCGGCGGCACCGTGCGTCTCGTCGACGCCGCGGCCGGACCAGGCAGCAGTGGGGCGACGAACTTCGCGGTGCAGGGCACGACGGCGTTCTTCGGCGGCGGCAGCGGCGGCGTGTTCCAGCTCTACCGCACCGATGGCACCGCCGCGGGCACGACGATCGTGCGCGGCCCGTTCGCGACGCTCGGCGAGCCGGTCGCCGCGTTCGGCGGCTGCGCGTTCGCCGGCCGCCCGGCGGGCGGCAGCCTGCTGCAACTCTGGCGCAGCGACGGCACGAACGCAGGCACGGTCGAACTGCCGTCCGCCGGCACGCCGGGCAGCAACCCGAGCAACCTGGTGCCGTTCGGCGCCAAGCTGCTCTACCAGGCCGCGGCGACGGTGTTCGGCGCCGAGCCCCACGTCAGCGACGGCACGTCGGTCGGCAGCTTCGTGCTCGCCGACATCGCCAGCAACCGCGGCGACACGCCGATCGCCGAGCTGCTGCCGTTCGGCAGCCGGCTGTTCTTCCGCGCCTCGACGGCGGCCAGCGGCACCGAGCCGTGGTTCACCGACGGCACGCAGGCCGGCACCGACCTGCTGCGCGACATCAACCCGCAGGGCGGCAGCTCGTCGCCGACCGACGCGGTGCTGTGGAACAACGAGATCTGGTTCGGCGGCTTCTGGCCGAACAGCGGCCTCGAGCTGGTGCGCACGAACGGCACCTCCGCCGGCACCACGCTCGGCGTCGACGTCGAGGTCGGCGGCGGCAACTCCGGCCCGCGCAAGCTGACGCCGGCCGGCAACCGGCTGTTCTTCACCGCGACGCGGCAGAGCGGCGTCGAGCTGTTCGTCACCGACGGCACCACGGCGGGCACGCAGCAGTTCGACCTGTTCGCGGGCAACAACGGCAGCAACCCGGACCGGCTGACGGCGCTCGGCAACCGCGTGGTGTTCACCGCCAGCGACGCGACCACCGGCCTCGAGGCCTGGGGCAGCGACGGCACGATCGCCGGCACGCAGCGCCTCGCCGACTTCCAGCCCGGCGTCACCAGCGGCTTCTTCGACGGCTTCGCGACGATGGGCGGCTTCGCGTGGTTCAGCGCCAACGTGCCCGGCTCGGGCATCGAGCTGTGCCGCACGAACGGCACCGCCGCCGGCACGCAGCTGTTCGCCGATCTGGCACCAGGCACGAACGGCTCGCGCCCGAACGGCTTCGTCGCCGCCGGCAATCGCCTGTGGTTCCGCGCCTTCGTCAGCGGCCTCGAGGTCGGGCTGTGGACCAGCGACGGCACGGTCGCCGGCACGCGCGCAGTGCTCGACCTGCCCGGCACGGCGTCGGCCGACATCACCGACATGGTGCCGGTCGGCGACACGCTGTGGTTCTTCGCCGACGATCGGGTGAACGGCCGCGAACTCTGGTTCTCCGACGGCACGATCGCCGGCACGCGGCTCGTGCGTGACCTCGGCCCCGGCTTCGCGCACGGCGTGCTGCCCGGAACGCTGACCGCGGTGCCCGGCACCGGCCTGGTCGTGTTCGCCGGCAGCGACGGCAGCGACGGCCTGCAGCTGTGGCTGTCCGACGGCACGGCGAACGGCACGGTCCAGCTCGGCCGCTTCGGCAGCATCGCCGGCAGTGGTGCCGCGTCGCTGCAGTCGCTCGTCGTGCTCGGTGGCAAGCTGCTGTTCGTCGGCGACGACGGCGTGCTCGGCCAGGAGCTGTGGCTGTTCGACCTCGGCGCTCCCGGCAGTGCGCTGGCGCAGAACTACGGCTCGAGCCAGTGCCCGGGCACCGGCAACCGCACGCCGCACATCGTGCCGTTCGGGCTGCCGACCATCGCCAACGCCAACTTCGCGATCGACGTGGTCGACGCGCTGCCGAACAGCTGGGCGGTGCTGTTCGCGGCTCCGTCGCCGTCGGCGCTGATCGTCGACTCGTGCCGCGTGCTGCTCGGGCTCCCGTTCGCGCCGCTGCCAGCGGTGCCGACCGACGGTGCCGGAACGGCCCGCACGCCGATCCCGGTGCCGAACAACCCGACGCTGGTCGGCGTGCAGTTCTTCGCGCAGTACGGTGTGCTCGATCCGCAAGGCCCCCTGCTCGGCCAGGCGTCGGCGAGCGATGCGCTCTGGGTGCGCGTCGGCAACTGAGCGGGGCGAGCCGGGTCCTTCTCGCCTCCCGCCTCTCCTTGAGTTTCCTGAAGTGCCACTTTGGGAAACTCAAGCCTCGTCCGTCAGCCTGCCGCCGTCACCGTCGCGTGGTCGAGCTGGAAGCGCGCGAGGTACTTGCGCAGCCGGTCGGCGTCGTTGGCGGTGGCGCGCTTCTGGCGCGTGACCGCGAACAGTTCGCGGCCGGCGGCCGACA
>JAEUHU010000209.1 GCA_016793305.1 Planctomycetota bacterium | reverse complement strand
CTTCCCCCGGGAACTGCGCCGGATCGAGCCGTTCGGCCGCGAAGAAGTCGATCTGGAAGGTGATGCGCACACCCCAGTGGGTCAGGATCGACCACAAGGACGGCAGGGCCAGCACCTCGCCGAGAATCTGCCGAGAGACAGGATTGCACTGCAGCAACCGGAAGAACGAAGCACAGGCGTCGACGCCGATCGCCACCGTTTGCAGATCGGCGGCCGTCGCCGCGTCGACCGTCAGCAACGGCGCCTGCTTGCCGGCGGCGACGCGACCGCGCATCCGCTCGCGATGCCGATGGCCGGCGCGGCACGCCGGCAGCAGACCGCGGCGCAGCCGTTCGACCTGGACCGAGGACTCGCCGGTGCCAAGGTGGGTCCCGTCGCCGGCGAACGCTTCGACGTGCAACGCGGCGACCGCGACGTCGCGACCCGCCTCGCGGACCAGCTGCTCGTAGTCGACCGGCGCCGGGGCGAACGCCGCTTCGGCCACCTCCGGTTCGTCGCGTTCGGTCCCTTCGACCACGACGCGCTGCTCGAACTCCGACAGGGTGCGCCATTCGAGCAACCGCTGCGTCGCCACCTTGCCGATCGTCAAGGCGAGCTGCCAGCTCTTCGTGCGCGCGCCGTCGTGCAGCGTGATCTCGTAGCGCACCCGATCTCCAGAGACCGGATCGGCGTCGGCGGGCGGGGCTGGCACCGCGCTCGGATCGAGCGGTGCCAGATCGCTGGCGAGCCGGTGTTCCAGCTTCGCCTGCCAGTCCGGCTCCAGCACCGTGGCGCAGCCCGCCAGCAGCACGAGCGGAAGCAGCACGCTGCAGCGAGCGTGCAGCGATCGAGGCGGCGCGTTCCTCACGTCGGGAGCATGGCGAGGTCGGCGCGTTCCGGCAACCGCGCGGCCCACGGGCACGAACGCGCGTCTCGGCGCGCGCCCCCGATCCGCTCCCGGCGACCGACCGCGCGGCGCATCACGACTCACGCCTTCGGCTTCGGTGGCGGCAGCTCGCGCGCTCCGCACGGCGACTGCCAGCCCTGCCGCGCATGCTGGCCGTCACAGAACGGCTTGTTGGCGGACAGGCCGCAGCGGCACAGGGAGATCACGCTGCGGCCGCCGAGCCCGTAGGCCTTGCCGGAGGCGTCGCACAGGGTGATGTCGCCCTCGATGCGGATCGGGCCGTGATCGTTGACGGTGACTTTGACCATCACCAGACGCTACCACGCGGCGAGGCCACTTGGCCTGCGAAGGCGGCCTCCTCCGAAAGCAGTCTCCTGTGCCAAGCCCGCGACTCAGCTCGCGAGCTCGTCGAGACGGTCCCGGATCGACCGCACGAAGCGGCCGAAATCGTCGAGATTGCCGACCAAGACCGCGCGCACGATCGCGGGATCGACGTCGAGATATCGATGCACGACGATGTTCCGGAAGCCGACGATCCGCCGCCAGACCTCCGCTTGTTCGTTCGTGACCCAGCCGTCGTTCGCCAGCAGGCGGAACATCGACCGGGTCGAGTCGGGCTCGCCGAGCTTGCGTTCGCCGAGGATCAGCGTGGCGATGTCGATCGCGGCCTGGATCGCGGTCTGCAGGTTGTGCTCGACGAACGCACGCTGCACCTCGTCGTCGGCGAGGCGATCCGGCTTCGCCAGCCGCCGCAACCGCTCACAGCCGGCTTCGATCCAAGCGAGGCGCTTCTCGATCAATCGAACGTCCATCATGCGCCTCGCAGCACCATCGACCGGTAGCGGAGCAGCACCGGCAGGAAGTCCATGTACTGGGTTCGCGCCGCGAGCTCGAACTCGCCTCTGCGGAGCGGGTCGCGATCCAGGACCAGGATCCCGTCGCGCAGCACCCGATGCAGTAGGTCGAGCGGCGCGCCGTTCATCGCCAGCACGTCCACAGGCCGGTGCAGCCGTTCCTCGAGATCGTCCTGGATCGCGAACAGGACGTCGTAGTCGGCAGGAAGGCTGGGCTCGCCCGCAGCCAGCAGAACGCCCACGTCGACATCGCTGCTCGCCTTGGCTTCGCCGCGCGCGGTGCTGCCGAACAGGTAGGCCGCGACCACGTCCGGCCGGCCGGCGAAGTAGCTGCGCAGCGCTTCGATCAGGGTCGCACGATCCATCCACGGACTCTAGCGGGAACTCGAAGGGAGGTCATGCCCAGCCGCCGCGCGGGCCGCGAACACGGCGGCCGGCTCTTGGATCGTTGGCAAGGCCGCACGGCCGGTCCCACCCGATCGTCACCACGACCCTCGGACCACTTGCGTCCCGCCCAACTCCGCCGCCGACGCCGCGTCAGCGCTTCTTGGTGATCAGCAGCTTGTCGAGCTTGGCGCGGATCTTCACCGACTCCTCGCTGCGCGTCAGCGCCTTGCAGATCGCCGCCAGGCTCATGCCCTTGGCGGCGAGGTGATGCAGCTTCTGGATCTCGGCGGGCGTCCAGGGCTGGCGATGGCGTTCGAAGCGCTCGGTCATCGCGGCAGTTTGGCGGGGCTGGGACGACGGCGCCAGCTCGCTCCGGTCCTTGCCGCCGTAGACTGGCCGCGTGACGAACGAACCGCCCGTTCCCGATCCCGGCGCCTCGCGCTCCCTCGCCGCGAAGCTCCGGGATCGTTATGGCTGCGACCTGGACCCGCGCATCGACCTGACCTCGCAACCGCGGCCAGCCACCCCGCCCCCCGCTGCGTCGTCGTCGAAGCCGCCGAGCAGTTCGGGCGGCACGGGCGAAGTGCTGCACCGGCTGGGCGAACGTTCCGGCGCCGCGTCGCGCTACCGCGTGGCCGGCGAGATCGCGCGCGGCGGCATGGGCGCCATCCTCGAAGTGTTCGACGAGGACCTGCGCCGGCGCCTGGCGATGAAGGTGATCCTCGAGCGCGGCACCCCCTCCGGCAGCGATGGCTCGACGCGCGTCGACCCGACCACGCTGGCGCGCTTCCTCGAAGAGGCGCAGGTCACCGGCCAGCTCGACCATCCCGGCATCGTGCCCGTGCACGAACTCGGCCTCGACGGCAGCGGCCGCGTCTACTTCACGATGCGCCTCGTGCACGGCCGCGACCTCGAGTCGATCTTCGACCTGGTCGCCAAGGGTGCCGACGGTTGGACGATGGCGCGGGCGCTGGGCGTGCTGCTGAAGGTCTGCGAGGCGACCGCGTATGCGCACGACAAGGGCGTCGTGCACCGCGACCTGAAGCCGGCTAACGTGATGGTCGGGCGCTTCGGCGAGGTCTACGTGATGGACTGGGGCCTCGCGCGCGTGCGCGGCCGAACCCGGCCAGCGCCCGCGCCCGCGGCTCCGCGCGAACCCGCCGAGACCACCGCGGCCGAGGCCACCGCAGCGGCCGCCGAGCCGGTGGCGACCGATCGCAAGGACGCCGCCTCGAGCACCGTCGGCACCGAACTGCACACGATGGACGGCGACGTGCTCGGCACGCCGAGCTACATGCCGCCCGAGCAGGCGCGTGGCGACACCGAACGGCTCGACGACCGTGCCGACGTCTACGCGGTCGGCGCGATGCTCTACCGGCTGCTGAGCGGCCGTGCTCCCTATGCCGAGCCCGGCGAACGCGCGACGGCCGCGACACTGTGGCGCCGCGTGATGGCCGGTCCGCCGACCGACCTCACGAGCCTCGCCCCGGACGCGCCGGGCGAACTGGTCGCCATCTGCGACAAGGCGATGGCCCGCGATCCCGCGGCGCGCTACCCCGGCATGCAGGCGCTCGCAGACGAACTGCGCGCCTTCCTCGAAGGCCG
>JAEUHU010000207.1 GCA_016793305.1 Planctomycetota bacterium | reverse complement strand
CCTGCAGGACCTGCTGTCGCGCGAGATGAAGGACAAGGGCCTCAGCTACTACACGATCGGCAGCAGCGGCCACGAGGCGAACGCGATCTTCGGCGACCGCCTGCGCACGACGGACACGGCGTTCCTGCACTACCGCAGCGGTGCGTTCATGGCGGCGCGGCTGCGCAAGGGGAAGGGCGAGACGCCGTTCTTCGACGCGATGCTGTCGTTCTGCGCGTCGGCGGAGGACCCGATCAGCGGCGGGCGCCACAAGGTGCTCGGCTCGCCGACCGTGCACGTGCCGCCGCAGACCAGCACGATCGCGAGCCACCTGCCGAAGGCGGTCGGCTACGCGATGGCCCTGCAGCGCATGGAACGGCTCGGCCTGCCGACCGAGGGCAGCGTGCCGTACGACAGCGTCGTCTACTGCAGCTTCGGCGACGCGTCGATGAACCACGCGACCGCGCAGGCCGGCTTCCACGCCGCGGGGGCGGCGACGCTGCACAACCAGCCGTGCCCCATCCTGTTCGCCTGCGAGGACAACGGCATCGGCATCTCGACGCGCACGCCCGACACCTACGTGGCGAAGATGATGATGCAGCGCGCCGGCATCCGCTACTTCGCCTGCGACAGCCAGGACTATCCGGGCGTGTGGACGACCGTCGAGGAGGCGATCGCGTGGGTCCGCGAGCACCGCCGCCCCGCGTTCGTGCACACGAAGACCGTGCGGCTGATGGGCCACGCCGGCAGCGACGTCGAGGCGAACTACATGTCGCTCGAGGCGATCGAACGCAACGAAGCGCGCGATCCCGTGCTGGCCTTCGCCGACCTGTTGCTGCGCACGGGTGCACTGACCCGCGAGCAGATCCTCGCCCTCTACCAGGACACCGACCGCCGCCTGCGTGCGGCCGCCGCCGAGGCGAGTGCGCGCAAGAAGCTGACGACGGTCGAGGCGATCGTTCAGCCGCTGCAGCTGCCGAAGCCCGAAGCCCTGCGTGTGCAGGTCGCCGACGCGGTGACGCGCGCGAAGGTGTTCGACGGCAAGCTGCCCGAACAGGACAGCCGTCCGCGCCACCTCGCCTACCGCATCCCACAGGCGCTGACGGACCTGTTCGCCGCGTATCCGAACACGCTGCTGTTCGGCGAAGACGTCGCGAAGAAGGGCGGCGTCTACCACGCGACCACCGGCCTCGTCGACACGTTCGGGGTCGGCCGCGTGTTCAACACGATCCTCGACGAGACCACGATCCTCGGCCTGGCACAGGGCCTGGCCCAGGCCGGCTGCCTGCCGTTCCCCGAGATCCAGTACCTCGCCTACATCCACAACGCGCTCGACCAGATCCGCGGTGAAGCGGCGTCGCTGCAGTTCTTCAGCAGCGGCAAGAACCACCGCGACCTGCCGGTGCACACACCCGCGTTCCAGAACCCGATGGTCGTGCGCGTGGCCGGCCTCGCCTACCAGAAGGGCTTCGGCGGCCACTTCCACAACGACAACTCGGTCGGCGCGCTGCTCGACATCCCCGGCCTGATCCTCGGCGTGCCGGCTCGCGCCGACGACGCCGTGTTGATGCTGCGCACGATGACCGCGGCGGCGCACCAGTTCGGCAAGGTGTGTCTCTTCCTCGAGCCGATCGCGCTCTACATGCAGAAGGACCTGCACGCTGCGAACGACGGGCTCTGGCAATCGGCCTATCCCGAGCCGCACGAGCTGATGCCGCTCGGCGAGGGCCGCATCTACGAAGCGAGCGCCGACGACCAGCTGACGATCGTGACCTACGGCAACGGCCTGTGGATGAGCCTGCGTGTGCAGAAGCGGCTGCGTGCGCGCGGCGTCAAGGCGCGCGTGTTCGACCTGCGCTGGCTGATGCCGTTGCCGATCGAACAGATCAAGGAACACGTCGCGGCGACCGGCCGCTGCCTCGTCGTCGACGAGTGCCGCAACATGCACGGCGGGCCGAGCCCGATGATCCTGACCGAACTGTGCCAGGACCCGGAGCTCGCGCACTGCGTGTTCCGTCGCGTCGCCGCGGTCGACACCTACGTGCCGCTCGCCGCCGCCGCCAACCTCGTGCTCGTGCAGGAGCCCGACATCGAGAACGCGGCGCTGCAGATGTGCGAGCAGCCGGTGCGCTGACGGCGCACGAGCGAGCACCGTCCGCGGTGCAACGCCTGGAGAACTCGTCCTCCGACGGAGGACACTTCCACGCGAAGTCGTACAAGGACGAAGGACGACTTCGCCGCCGCGCTTCTCCTGCGCAACCGCCCGCACTGCCGCTAGCCTGCGCACCCCATGCTCGCGGTCCCGGCCCATTCGTTCGTCCAGCAGGCGCGCCTTGCAGTGTCGCTGTCGTGGATCGGCGGCTTCACCAACGCCATGACGATCGTCGCCTGCGCACAGGTCACCTCGCACATGACCGGCGCGGTGTCGCAGTTCGGCGTGGCGATGGTCGACGGCAAGTTCGGCGTCGCGGGCTACCTGTTCGGCCTGGTCACCACGTTCACCGGCGGCGCGCTGCTGGCGGGACTCCTGCTCGAACTGGCGCGCGCGCGCCGTTGGACCGCGACGTTCGCCTTGCCGATCGCCGTCGAGGTGCTGCTGCTGGTCGTGTTCGGGGTGTGGCTGCACCGCACGCCCGCC
>JAEUHU010000165.1 GCA_016793305.1 Planctomycetota bacterium | reverse complement strand
GCGACCGCCTTGCCGACCGCCGGTGCTGCGACCTTGCCCGGCGCGCGCTCCGCGACCTTCGGGGCCGGTTCGGCAGCCTTGCGCGGTTCGTTCCTGCCGAGCGGCGCCGCACCCGAACGATCCTGCACGAGCCCGCCGAGGCGGCTGCGGTTCGCTTCGAGCCAGGTGCCGAGCAGGCGCGAGGCGACGAACATCGGCAGCACGCACAGCGGGCCGATCATCGCGATCTGCACCCACACCGGGCGGCCGAACACCGCCCACGTGACCAGGCCCGCCGGCACGAACAGCGACATCGTGACGATCGCGAGTCCGGGATACGAACCCGCGGTGCGCGCGACGGCGCGCGTCAGCGTGACCGGCGACAGCGCGCCGAAGTCACTGCGCAGGTGCCGCAGCGACCACGCCATCGGTGCGAAGAACGCGCCGACCAGCAGGCCCGGGACCACCGTCGTCCAAGGCGCCGAGCAGGCAGCCGCGACCAGCGACGGGCCGAGCAGCGAGCCGAGCACCAGCGCACTGTCGAGCGCGAACCGCCGCGCCGAGCTCCACAGCTCCGCGAACGGCGGGATCGGCGGCACGTCGCCCTCGCCGTCGGCACTGGCGAGCAGCACCTGACGACCCATCGCGCCGACCACGGCGAGCACGCCGAGTCCGGGCAGGGCGGCGATCGCCGCGAGCAGCAGCCACGACCCGCCGGCGGTCAGGAAGCCGCCGACGCCGACCACCAGCGGAAACGCCAGGGTCGTGAACAGCACCAGCGCCGGCATGTGCTGGTGCATCTGGTACTGGATCGCATCGGCGAGGTGATCGAGCAGCCGGGAGTCCCCGGCTGGACCTTCCCGGCTCGCCTTGGGCCCGGCATCGCTGGCTGCCGGCGCCTCGAGATGGTGCGCCGAAGGGCTTCCAGCACCGCCCGACGAGCTCGCCGCGACGTCCGCATCGATCAGGCCGCGACGCGCGAGTCGCGAGCCCAGTGCGAGCCGCGTGGTGTCGTTCTGGATGCGGCGCAGGCAGCGCAGGCACTCGTCGGCATGGCCGAGCGTGAGGCTGACCTCTGCCAGTTCTCTCCAGACTTCGTCGGAGTCGAGGCCGCGCTCGATGGCGCGATGGAGATTCGCATAACGCTGCTGCGGCGTCTCCGCAGGTGGTGTGGCATGACTCTCGAGTTGCACGAACGTCTCCTTGGTTGGTGTCCAGGAATCGGACACTGCGGCGGTCCGTGGATCGGCTCGCGACACCGGGGCCTTGACCGACGCGGTCTCGGCACGGGACAGCGCGGTCGCCGTGTCGCGGATCAAGTCACTCGGCGAACGGTGCCGATGGACCTCGCGAGGAACCTGCCATGGCAATGGAACGATCGCTGCGCGCGCTGACCGCTCTCGTGCTCTTCCCGCTGCTCGCTGCCGCGCAGAACGTGACCGTGCCAGAGAGTCTCGACGGCGTCGAAGGCGGCGGCGGCACCAGCATCCCGTTCGGCAGCAGCCAGGCCTGTCGCTACCAGTGCCTCTACGAAGTGCAGGAGCTGCCGTGGAGCGGACCGCGGCTGATCACCGGCATCCGGATCCGCCCCGACCTGAACAGCAGCGGCACCACGGTGCCGGCGAAAGGGTTCCTGGAGGTGTCCGTCGTGATGTCGACCACCAGCCGCACGGCGTCGACGATGAGCTCGGTGTTCGCCGACAACTACGGCACCGACGCGACCCTCGTGATCGATCGGCAGCTGATCCAGCTGCCAGCCCAGCCGTCGCAGGCTGCGGGCCCGATGCCCGCCAACATCGCGCTGACGTTCACCCAGCCCTGGGCCTACGGCCTGACCCCGGTGGTCTCCGGGATGCCGGCGCCGACCAGTCTGCTGGTCGAGATCCACATCCACTCGCAGCCGAGCGGCCTCTACCGGATCGACAACCTGAGCAGTTGCTCGGCGCAGTTGACGCCGTTCGGCCTGCGCGGCCCCGCCTGCGCGGTCGGCGGCCAGCCGCTGACGCTGACGGCTGGAGCGACCATGCTGGCCGGCAGCAGCTACAGCTGGCAGGTCGGCGGCCCGGTGCCGGACTCGGGCTTCATGGTGGCCCTCAGCTTCTCCGACGATGGTGGGCTGTTCGGCAACCCTGCCTGGCCGGTGCCCTACCCGATGTGGGACCAGAACAACCCGGGCCAGACGCTGCCCGGCACGGCCGCCCTGCAGTTCCCCGCCCCCGATTGCTGGGTGAACATCGTGCCGTTGGCGTTCCTCGGCGGGGTCACCGACGCGAGCGGCAACGGTTCGGTGTCGTTGGCTCTGCCGGCCGGCACGCAGTTCGTCGGCACGACGATCTACACGCAGGCGGTGCTCTACGCGCCGACCGCCAACCCGCTGCGGATGATCACCTCGCAGGCGCTCGGCGCCACCATCTGCGGCCCGCTCGGGGTGGCCCGCAACTCGGTCTTCTACAACAACCCGCCGAACCCGCCGACGCCGGTGGTGCCGCCGACCTCGGGCACGATCCAACTCGGCGTCGGCATGGTGTTCGAAGTGCAGTGAGCGACCGGGGCGGTCCGCCGCCCTTGCCTCGGCGCGGCCGCCTGCCGACACTCTGCGGCCCCGCATGAAGGTCTTCCTCTGCCGCCCGCGCGGCTTCTGTGCCGGCGTCGAGCGCGCCATCGAAACCGTCGAACGGGCGCTCGCCAAGTTCGGGCGTCCGGTCTACGTCCGCCACGAGATCGTCCACAACAAGGTGGTCGTCCAGGATCTCGAGCGCAAGGGGGCGGTGTTCGTCGAGGATCTCGCCGTGGTGCCGCAGGGCAGCCACGTGATCTTCAGTGCGCACGGCGTGGCGCCAGAGGTGTTCGCGCAGGCCGACCGGCACCACCTGCACGCGATCGACGCGACCTGCCCGCTGGTGACCAAGGTGCACGTCGAGGCGAAGCGTTTCGCCGCGCGCGGACTGACGATCCTGTTGATCGGCCACGCCGACCACGTCGAGGTCGAAGGCGTCGTCGGCGAGGCGCCGGATCGCACGATCGTCGTCGCCACCGCCGCCGAAGCCGAACGGGTCACCGTTCCCGATCCCTCGAAGGTCGCCGTGCTGACGCAGACCACGCTGAGCCTCGACGAGGCGATGGCGGTGATGGCGGTGTTGAAGCGCCGCTTCCCGGCCCTGCAGTCGCCGCGCAAGGAGGACATCTGCTATGCGACCACGAACCGCCAGATGGCGGTGAAGAGCCTGCGTGGCCAGGTCGACCTGTGGCTCGTCATCGGCGACAGGATGAGCAGCAACAGCAATCGCCTGCGCGAGCTCGGCGCCGACTCGGGCGTGCCGGCCTACCTGGTGCTCGGCGCCGACGAGATCGCGCCGCAGTGGCTCGTCGGCAAGCAGTCGATCGGCATCACGTCGGGTGCGAGCACGCCGGAGAGCAGCGTGTCGGCGGTGGTGGAGCGATTGCGTTCGCTCGGCGCCACCTCGGTGGAGGAGGTCGACGGCATCCCGGAGACGATCGAGTTCAGCCTGCCGCTCGAGGTGCGCTGACCATGCGTGTGGCGCTGGGGCAGATCGACACCACGGTCGGCGACCTCGACGGCAACCGCGCCCGCATCGTGCGCTTCGCAGCCGACGCCGCGGCGAAGGGCGCCGAGTTGGTGGTGTTCCCGGAGCTGGCGATCTGCGGCTATCCGCCCGAGGACCTGGTGCTGCGTCCAGGCTTCCTCGACGCGCAGGACGCGGCGCTGCAGCAGCTCGCGCGCGAGGTGCCGCAGGGCCTCGACGTGCTGGTCGGCTGCATCGTGCGCAACCTCGCCGCTGCCAGCGAAGGCGGGCGTTCGCTGCACAACGCGGTGGTGCTGCTGCAGGGCGGCACGGTGCGCCTCGTCGCCCAGAAGACGCTGCTGCCGACCTACGACGTGTTCGACGAGTCGCGCTACTTCGAGCCGTGCAAGGCCCCGGAACGCAACGTCGT
>JAEUHU010000152.1 GCA_016793305.1 Planctomycetota bacterium | reverse complement strand
GTGCGTCAGCACGAAGCAGCCGGCTTCGCCCGCCATGCGGAACGTCTCCGGGTTGCCGGCGACGGTCAGCCAGCTCGGCAGCGTCTTCTGCAGCGGCCGCGGCAGCGTGCGGATCGCGATCGGCTTGCCGTCGTGGCCGGGAAACTCGACCGCGTCGCCGCGCCACAGCGCGTGCACCTGCGTGATCGCGCGCATCATCGCGTTCTTGCGGTCGGCGAACGTCTCCGGCCGCAGCACGAAGTCGCGCGCGTGCCAGCCGGCGGCGAAGGCGATGCCGACACGGCCGCGCGACAGGTTGTCGACCAGCGCCCAGTCCTCGGCGACGCGGATCGGGTGGTGCAGCGTGACGACGCACGACCCGGCGCGGATCGCCACGTTCTTGGTCATCGTCGCGATCGCCGCACTGGCGACCGCCGGGTTCGGGTAGAGGCCGCCGAAGGCGTGGAAGTGGCGCTCCGGCGTCCACACCGCCTCGAAGCCGTTCGCGTCGGCGAAGCGCGCGCCCTCGAACAGCAGCCGGTACTTGTCCTCCGCGTGCTCGCCTTCGTCGCTGGCGAAGTAGAACATGCTGAAGGTGATCGGCCGGGCCTGCACCGGCGGCTTCGCGGCGGCCTGGTGTGCTGCGGCGCCTTCGCCCTGGTGCACGACGACGGTGAAGCCGCGGCACAACGTCCACAGCAGCTCGAGCACCGAGATGTCGAACGACAGGCTGGTGACCGCGAGCCAGGTGCCGGGCTCGGTGCCGAGCACACGGTCCATGCCGGCGAAGAAGTTGGTGGCGTTGCGATGCCGCACCATCACGCCCTTCGGGCGCCCCGTCGAACCCGAGGTGTAGATCAGGTAGGCGAGCCGCTCCCCGTCGGTCGGATCGTCGAGCAGCACCGGGGCGGCGGCGATCGCGTTCGCGTCGGCGTCGAGGTCGACGCGCGGGCAGGCAGCACTCGGGGCCGCGGCCGCACTGCCGCGATCGACGACCAGCGCCGCGAGTTCGGCGTCCTGCGCCATGAACTGCAGCCGGTCGGTCGGGTAGCTCGGGTCGAGCGGCACGTAGGCGGCCCCGCAGCGCAGCGTCGCCAGCACCGCCACCACCATGCCGAAGCCGCGCGGCACGCAGATGCCGACGCGGTCGCCGACGCCGACGCCGCGGCCCCGCAGCCAGCCGGCGAGCCGTTCGACGCGCTGCAGCAGCTGGCCGTAGGTCAGCGACTCGCCGCGCACGCGCAGCGCCACGTGCTCGGAGCGCTTGTGCGCCATCGCCACGAACTGGCGGTGCACGCACGGCTCCGCGGGGGCTGGCGCGTCGCTCTGGTTCCACGTTCGGAGCACCTGCTCGAGCTCTGCTTCGTCGAGCATCGGCACCGCCACGAGCGGCGTCGTGCCGTTCGCAGCGACCGCGCGCGCGAACACCTGCAGGCGGCGTAGTAGCGCTTCGGCGCGGGCCTGCGGCAGCGCATGGCGATCGAAGCGCAACACCAGCGAACCGTCGGTGCCGGCCGCGAACTCGACCGTTCCCGCCGGTGCCGGCCGCACCGGGGCACCGAGCGACACCACCACCGGATGGTCGAGCGGCGTGGTCGGCGGCAGCACGTCCGGCCGCCGCACCACCAGTTCCCGCAGCAGCGGCCCACGCGCGGCATGGGCCTGCAGTTCGCCGGCGAAGCGCTGCAGCGCCGCCGCGGCGGTCTCGCCGGCGACCGCGACGAAGTGCGCGGGCGGGGCCGCGACCAGGAGCTCGCCGCAGCCGTCGACGAAGCGCGCGTGGCCGCCGTGGCGCACGCCGATCGTGAACTCCGCGGCCGCGGTGGCGCGCTGCAGGAACCCGACGCACAGCGCCGCCGCCGCGGGGGCGGTACCGACGCCGGCGAGCCCAACCGGCAGTTCGGCCGGATCGCTGCTGCCCGTGCCGGGCTGGCCGTCGGGCACCGGCAGCGGCTCCTGCCGACGCAGCGCCTCGGCCCAGCTGTCCTCCCCCTTCGCGGCGAGCGAACCGAGCTCCGTGCGCAGCGCCTGCACCGCGGCGTCGGCGTGCGGCAGGCGCACGCCCTGCATCACGCCGTAGCGCTGCAGCGCGCCGAGGTCGAGCGGCAGGCCGCGCAGGCAGCGCAGCCGCGAGAGCCGCAGTTCGCCGTCGGCGCAGGCGACCTGCACCAGGTCCTCGCCTACCTGCGTCACGAGGCCGGGAGCCGCACCCGCACCGGCGACCAGCTCGACGGCGCCCGGCACGAACACGCCGTGGCTCGCGACCACCTTGGCGATCGCGATCGGGTTCTTGTAGCCGCCGTGGTCGAACGCGCGCACGAGGCGCGCCAGCTCGGCCCCCGGCTTCGTCCAGTCGAGCACCGCCAGGGCTTCGGGGCGCGCGTGCTTGCCGAAGTAGCTGCGGCCCGCGAGGTCCTGCGCCACCGGCGTCACCGTGCCGGCGGCGAGCCCCTGCACCAGCTCGGCGAACGAGTCGGTGCCGGCCTGGAAGCAGCGCGCGTTCAGCGTGAACGCGGTGTCGTCGGCGGCGACCTGGAAGCGGCGCTGCAGCAGGATCGCGCCGGTGTCGGCCTTCGGCTCGACCAGGTGCCAGGTGATCGCGTGCTCGCTCTCGCCGTTGGCCAAGGCCCAGCACGTCGCGTTCAAGCCGGCGTAGCGCGGCAGCGGCCCGTCGTGGAAGTTGATCGTCGAGCGCTTGGGCAGCGCCAGCACCGACGGCGGCAGCATTCTCAGCCAGGTGATCGCGAACAGGTGGTCGAACGACTCCCCGGCCAGCTGGGTCGCCAGGTCCCTGGTGGCGTCGAGGCAGCGCAGGCCCTGTTCGGCGCAGAAGCGGCGCACCTTGTCGGTGTCGGTGGCGACGGCGAGCACCCGATGGCCCCGCTCCCGGAACGCTTCGAGGCACTGCAGCAACAGGGTGTCGGACCCGACGAAGACCGCGGCGAGAGTGGATCCCATGGACGAGAACTGATCGAGAAGGGCGCGAACGCGGCTTGATACGGGTTGCCCGTTGCGGGCACCAGTCGCCGGCAGGCGTAGAACCACTTCGCGACGCGGCCGTGGCATCGACGGTAGCGGTCCGCCGGCGCGGATCCGATGATGGGCCCATGCACGTGCGATCCGTGGCCAAGGGACTCGTCGCCGCCGGGCGCTTCTGCCGACCCGCCGGCCGGCGGCTCCGCGGTCTGGTCGCCGTCCTCGCCGTCGCACTCACCGGCGGACTCCTCGCGCAGGAGCCGTCCCCGGCACCAACACCCGTGCCCGAGCCGCCTCCTTCAGCCACCGCCGCGCCGACGGTGATCGTGCAGAACCTCGCCCCGTTCGCGCGCCGCGAGGGCATCGCCGCGGTGGTCTCGTTCGCGCCGGGTGAAGTGCCGACGATGCCCGACCTGCACGTCGACGGCCAGCGCACCGCGTGGCAACCGTTCGGCATGCGCTGGCCCGACGGTTCGCTGCGGCAGGCCATCTGCCTGTTCGCCACCGAGCTCGAGCCGATCGGCGAACGCACGCTGACGCTGCGACCGGGCCCCGGCCCGGCCTTGCCGGAGGGCGAGGTGCCGATGCCCGACGGAACCCTCGAAGTGGTCGCCACCGTCGACGGCGTGACGGCGCGCGCCGAGCCGGTGCGCGTCGGCGACCTCGAAGCGAACCCGCTGCGGCGCGTCGAACTGCGCCGAGCGCGCCTGGGCGACACGGGCCTGCTGGTCGAACTGCACGTGGTCGCCTTCCGCGACCAGGGCCACGCCTACGTCGAGCTGGGAGTGTGGTGCTCCGACCCGCGCACGCCGAAGCTGACCTTCCAGGTGCAGGAGCTCGCGGTCGAGAGCCGCGGCCGAGCGCTGCTGTTCCGCCACGCCGGCCGGCTCGCCGTGCAGCAGGAGACGAATCCGACCGGCAGCCGCGCCGTGCTGCTGCGCGATCGCCCGATCGGCGACGGGCAGGGACTGCGGCGGCTCGGCGCCTGGGTGCCAGCGCTGCGCGGCGATCGCAGCGTCGCCGACCAGACGCTGCAGGCCGCGGTCGTGGTGCCGCCGCTGGCGGCGTCGTCGTCGTGGCGGCACAGCGGTGCGTTCGGCCCCTACGGCGTGGTGCCGGAACCGCCGCCGTGGCTGCCCGAACCGGGGCTGCGGCAGTGGCTGGCCGGCCGGCACGCCGCGTTCGTCGCCAGCGATCGCGCCGGCGGCGATCCGTTCGCCGCGGGGCCGCTCGGCATGGCGCGCATCGCCGGCCAGACCGGCGACCAGAACGACTTCGGCGTCGTCAAGCTGTCGCCGGTCGCGTGGTCGGGCCTGCCGAGCCTGCTGCTCGAGGCCGAGGCCTCGCTGCTGCAGGAGGCCTGCCGCGCGGTGCACTTCTTCGAGGTCGACGGCCGGCCGGTCGAGCCGGCGGCGCACCCCGACTGGGTCGTGTGGGCCGGGCGCACGCACTGGCATGCGTCGGTGTCGCCCGATCGCCTCGGCAAGACCGATCCGCAGGCTCCGCACGAGACGCACGGCTGGACCGGCAAGGACCGCGAACACTGGAGCAGTGCGACGATGAGCGCGTTCGCGCTGCTTACCGGAGCCCACTGGGCGCGGGCCGAGCTGCAGAACGAAGCGCGGCTCTACCGCGCCGGCCAGACGACCAAGCCCGGCTGGTCGACGTCGAACGCCGGCGCGCCGCGCGGCGGCGGCCGCACGGCGCTGACCGCCGCCTGGATCGCGCTGATCGAAGACGACGCAGCGCTGCGGCAGCGCATGGACGAGCGCATGGATCGCGTCTACTTCGAGCAATGGGCCGGCCGCACACTCGCCGCCGACCGGGTGCGGCCGATGATGGTCTGCGATCCGGACGGCCGCCTGCTGCAGGGCAGCTGCCGCTACTGGAACCCTTGGCAGGACGCGATGGCCGCGGTCGGCTTCGGCGCGCAGCACCGGATCACCGGCAACCAGAAGGCGCGCGAACTCGCCGAGGCGCTGGCGCAGAACGTGGTGCGGCACGGCTGGCTCGTCACCGACTCCGTCAACGAGGTCGGCATGGCGATCCGCTGGCTCGACGGCGCCCCGTTCACCGACGCGCAGTGGCGGAGCACCGACCCGACGCTGGTCGCGTGGTCGCAGGGCACGGCCTACAGCGAATGGGCGTTCGGGGCGGTCGAGATCGCGCGTTGCAGTGCGCAGGCACGTGGCGACGCGGCGCTGGCGGCGAAGTGCACGACGATCCAGCAGCGCATGCGCAGTTCCCGCCGCCCACCGCGCGAAGGCGGCCCCGACCGCTTCGGCGAATGGGACGCGGTGCAGTGGTCGAGCCCGTGACCGGCACCTCGCGTGCTCAGTACTCGCGGGCGCGCGTCTCGAGGCGGTAGCGCGGCACCTCGGCGAGTTCCCGCTCGTCGAGTGCGTACTGTTCGCAGACGAGGCTCAAGCGCTTGCCGGGCGTGTCGACGCGTTCGACCGAGTGCGTCAGGTCGCCGTCGAAGCCGATCAGCAGGTTCGGCCGCGGCACCACGCGCGCCAGCGTCTTCTTGCCGCGCGCCAGCACCAGCGTGCCGCCGCGCATGCCGGGCGGCACGTCGACGTAGAGCACGCTGACCTCGAGCGGGGTCGTGATGTCCTTGCAGTAGCTGCGCAGGCTGCGGTCGACGTGCGCGTCGACCCGCGAACCGGCCTCGAGCTGCAGCGGGTTCAGGTAGAACGCATTGCAGTCCGCACGCAGCGCCCGCTGCAGGTAGGGCGCGAAGAACGGGAACTGCTCTTCGACCTTCGGCAGCTGGTCGCGCACGAACACCACCGAGAAGCCGCGCGTGCCGACGAAGTCGCGGTTCAGGTTGTTGACCGTGAACAGCCGGCACGAGCGGATGTTCCGCGCTAGGCTGTCGAGGTAGTCGGGCGGGAAGGCGTCCGGCGCTTCGCGGTGCGTCGACGGGCTCATCGGGTGGGCCGGATCATCGGGTCGGCCGATGGCCTGGTCGACGGGCTGGACAGCGGAGTCGGGGATCGGGGGAGTCGGCGACCCGTGGAGTCGGCGATCCGGCACCGGGGCTCGCGAGCCTGGCTCGAGCGAGTTCCTGCCCGCCGGCAGCGAGCCGGCGGGCGGAGGTTGGTACACCCGGGAGGAATCGAACCTCCAACCACCAGATTCGTAGTCTGGTACTCTATCCAATTGAGCTACGGGTGCCCGCTTGGGGGCGGGGAAGCTAGCGACCCTTCAGGCACCGCGCAAGCGCTTTCTTCGTGCCGTCGAGGCCGCAGGCCCACCCCTGGACCCTCTCACACACGGTCACTACCTTGCTCGCCCCCCGAAGGCGGCAACCTCGCCGCCGCCCCACTCCCCACCATGTCCACGTTCGATCTGTCCAAGTACGGCATCAAGGTCACCAACGTGCTCCGCAACGCGGAGCCGAGCATCCTCTACGAGCAGGCGCTCAAGCGCGGCGAGGGTGAGATCGTCAGCAGCGGCGCGCTCGCCGCACGCTCCGGGGCCAAGACCGGCCGCTCGCCGAAGGACAAGCGCATCGTCGACGCCGAGCCGTCGACCAAGGACGTCTGGTGGGGCGACGTCAACGTCAAGCTGACCGACAAGACCTTCCAGCTGAACCGCCAGCGCGCGATCGACTTCCTCAACACGCGCGACCAGCTCTACGTGGTCGACGGCTTCGCCGGCTGGGACCCGAAGTACCAGATCAAGGTCCGCATCGTCTGCCTGAACGCCTACCACGCGCTGTTCATGCACAACATGCTGATCCGCCCGACCAAGGAGCAGCTGGCGAACTTCGGCGACCCGCACTACGTGATCTGGAACGCCGGCCTGTTCCCGGCCAACCCGCTGACCCACGAGATGGGCAGCGCCACGTCGGTCTGCCTGTCGTTCGAACGCGGCGAGTTCGTCATCCTCGGCACCCAGTACGCCGGCGAGATGAAGAAGGGCGTGTTCACGATCATGAACTACCTGATGCCGAAGCAGGGCGTCATGTCGATGCACTGCTCGGCCAACGAGGGCAAGGACGGCGACGTGTCGCTGTTCTTCGGTCTGTCGGGCACCGGCAAGACCACGCTGTCGGCCGACCCCCGCCGCAAGCTGATCGGCGACGACGAGCACTGCTGGAGCGACGACGGCGTGTTCAACATCGAGGGCGGCTGCTACGCGAAGTGCATCAACCTGACGCGCGAGCAGGAGCCGGAGATCTGGGACGCGATCCGCTACGGCTCGGTGCTCGAGAACGTCGTCTACGACAAGCAGACGCGCGTGGTCGACTTCACCAACCAGTCGATCACCGAGAACACGCGCTGCAGCTACCCGGTCGAGTACATCCCGAACGCCAAGATCCCCTGCACCGCCAAGCACCCGAAGAACGTCATCTTCCTGACGTGCGACGCGTTCGGCGTGCTGCCGCCGGTCAGCAAGCTGACCCCGGAGCAGGCGATGTACCACTTCATCTCGGGCTACACGGCGAAGGTCGCCGGCACCGAGATGGGCGTGAAGGACCCCGAGGCGACGTTCTCGGCCTGCTTCGGCGCCGCGTTCATGGTCTGGCACCCGACCAAGTACGCCGAACTGCTCGCCGACAAGATCGCCAAGAACGGCAGCCAGGCGTGGCTCGTCAACACCGGCTGGAGCGGCGGTGGCCACGGCGTCGGCAAGCGCATGAGCCTGAAGTACACGCGCGCGATCCTCGACGCGATCCACGACGGCTCGCTCGCCAAGGCCGCGACCGTCGTCGACCCGATCTTCGGGCTGCACGTGCCGCAGAGCTGCGCCAACGTGCCGGCCGAGATCCTGACGCCGAAGAACACCTGGGCCGACAAGGCCGCCTACGACACGAAGGCGAAGCTGCTCGCCGGCCTGTTCGCGAAGAACTTCGGCAAGTACGCCGACCGCGCCAGCGACAAGATTCGCAACGCCGGCCCGAAGGCCTGAGCGACTCGCGACACTCGCCGGAGCCGAACGCGGCGTAGCATGCGCGGATGCGCTGCTACGCCGCTCTGCTGTACTTCGCAGCCCTCGTCCCCCTCGACCACGCCCGCGCCCAGGAGCCCTGGCCCTCGCCGCGCACCCGCATCGAGACGCTCGGCGCCGACCTCGCCGACCTCGAACGCCGCTACGACGTGCCGCTGTCCGCCGAGGGCCGGCAGCGGCTCCGCCAGCGACTCGAACAGGAACGAGCCGCCCTGAGCGAGGCCCCGTTCGCGTCGCTCGACACCGACCAGCGGGTCGACCTGCTGCTGCTCGAGAACCACGTCGCCCGCGAGTTGTTCCGCCTCGACGAGGAGCAGCGGCACGACGAAGCCCTGCAGCCGTGGCTCGCCTGTGCGGCCCCCATCGTGGCGCTCGCCGAGGCGCGGCTGCGTCTCGAGGACGTGGATCCGCAGCAGGCGGCCGCCCGGCTGAGCGAAGCCGCCGACGCGGCGCTGGCGGCGCGCACCGAGCTGCAGAAGGACGGCGCGGCCCGGCCCGACGAGCGGCTGGCGCTGCGCGCGAGCCGCCGGCTGCGCGAGCTGCGGCAGACCCTGCGCAGC
Source organism: Planctomycetota bacterium (assembly GCA_016793305.1). The sequence continues at coordinate 654 of JAEUHU010000152.1, read as the reverse complement.
TGGTTCGAGTTCCGCGATGGCTACGACCCGTCGTTCGGCTGGTGGACGAAGGCCCCCTACGCCGCCGCCGACGCAGCGCTCGACCAGCTCGCCACGACGCTGCGCGAACGGGCCGACGCGGGGCCCGGCGACCAGTCGCTGCGCGGCGACCCGATCGGCGAAGCAGCACTGCAGCGCGAACTCGGCTTCGAGTGGATCCCCTACACCCCGGCCGAACTGGTGGCGATCGCCGAGCGCGAGTTCGCCTTCTGCGACGCCGAGATGGCTGCCGCGGCGACCGCGATGCAGTGCACCGACTGGCGCCAGGCCCTCGGCAAGGTCAAGGAGCGCCATCGCCCGCCCGGCGAGCAGCCAGCGCTGATCCGCGACCTCGCCCACGAGGCGATCGCGTTCCTCGAACAGCGCGACCTGGTCACGATCCCGCCGCTCGCCAAGGAGTGCTGGCGGATGACGATGCTGTCGCGCGAGGCACAGCGGGTGAACCCGTTCTTCCTCGGCGGCGAGACGATCCACGTCGCGTTCCCGACCGACGCGATGGCGCACATCGAGAAGCTGCAGGCGCTGCGCAGCAACAACGAGCACTTCTGCCGCGCGACGGTGCACCACGAACTGATCCCCGGCCACTGGCTGCAGCAGTACAGCCAGGCGCGCCAC
>JAEUHU010000133.1 GCA_016793305.1 Planctomycetota bacterium | reverse complement strand
GGTCGGCCTGCTGCGCCCGGGCGACCTCGGCGCCGACGTCTGCCACCTGAACCTGCACAAGACCTTCTGCATCCCGCACGGCGGCGGCGGCCCGGGCATGGGCCCGATCTGCGTCGCCGCCCACCTGGTGCCGTTCCTGCCTGGCCACCCGGTGGTCAAGACCGGCGGCCAGCACGCGATCGGCCCGATCAGCGCCGCCCCGTGGGGCAGTGCCTCGATCCTGACGATCAGCTACGCCTACATCGCGATGATGGGCCCCGAGCAACTGCGCCGCGCCACCCAGGTCGCGATCCTGAACGCCAACTACGTGGCCAAACGCCTGCAAGGGCACTTCCCGGTGCTCTACACCGGGCAGAACGGCATGGTCGCGCACGAGTGCATCGTCGACGTGCGCCAGCTGAAGGCCGGCAGCGGCGTCGAAGTCGGCGACATCGCCAAGCGCCTGATGGACTACGGCTTCCACGCCCCGACGATCAGCTTCCCGGTCGCCGGCACGATGATGATCGAGCCGACCGAGAGCGAGTCGCAGGCCGAACTCGACCGCTTCTGCGAGGCGTTGATCGGCATCCGCCAGGAGATCCGCGAGATCGAGCAGGGCAAGCTCGACAAGCAGGACAACCCGCTGAAGAACGCGCCGCACACCGCCGCGATGGTGACCGCCGCCGAATGGCCGCACGGCTACTCGCGCGAACGCGCCGCGTTCCCGGCACCGTGGACCAAGGAGCACAAGTTCTGGCCGCCGATCCGTCGCGTCAACGACGTGCACGGCGACCGCAACCTGGTCTGCGCCTGCCCGCCGGTCGACAGCTACACGTGAGGCCGTTGCCGGCGCTGGCTTCCACCGCGGGACGGATCCACAATCCTGCGCGGCCCGCAGCGTAGGCACCCGGGGCGGACCAAGCCGCCTCCGACCCAGAAGCCGATCCCGATGACGACCAACCAACCTGCCCCGCCCGCCCCAGGCCCCGCCGCTGTCGAACAAGATCGCGCCCCGGAGAGCGTGATCATCCGGCCCTGGCCGAAGGTCGTGTTCCTGTATCCGACGTTCGTCACCGCGACGGTGTTCTTCCTGCTGTCGTGGCTCGGCGTCGTCGGGGAGACGGTGCTCGGCAACACCTTCATGCTGGTGCTGCTGATGAACCTGCTGGTGTTCTCGTTCGACTTCTCGCGCATCAAGTCGATCACCATCGTGGTCGCCGTGATCGCGATCGTGCTGGCGGTGCTGCTGATCGACACCAAGGCCGACTTCACCGGCTGGATCGGCCGCGTGTTCGGCGCGATCGACATCCGCTGCAGCACCAGCTTCTACGCGTTCCTGTCGGCGGGACTCGGCTTCCTGCTGCTGGTCGTGTTCGTCAACACGCGCTTCAACTACTACGAGGTCAACGCCCGCGAGATCCTGCACCATCACGGCTACCTCGGCGACATCCAGCGCTGGTCGACCGAGGGGCTCGAGATGAACAAGGAGATCTACGACGTCGTCGAGTACCTGCTGCTGCGCAGCGGCCGGCTGATCTTCCAACCGGCGACCTCGAAGAAGGCGATCGTGCTCGACAACGTCGCCGGCGTGAACCGCATCGAGAAGGAGGTCAACGACCTGCTCAGCGTCGTCGCGGTGCGCCTCAACCAGCGGCCGGGTCCCGGGTAGTTCCCGTTGCAAGCGCTCCTGCTCGCGGTCGGCTCCTGCCGCCAGGCCCTCGAACTCGCGCCGCTCGCGCGCCTCTTGGCCGGAGGGCCTCGACCTCTCCGCGTCCTGTGGTTCGGCAGCGCCACCGAACGGGCCATGGTCGCGGAGCTCGGCTTCACGACACCGTTCGACGCGGAACGGCTGTCGGCCGGTGATCCCGCCGCCACGTTCGCGGCCGCGGCCTCGTTCGCGGCCGAGCAGCTGGCGACGTCGCCTGCGCTGGTGCTGACGATCGGCCACGATCCGTTCGCGCACGCACTCGGCGCCATGGCCCAGCGCGCCGGTGTGCCGCACTTGCGCCTGCAGGCGGGCCAACGCGCCCACGGCGGCGACCCGAACCGCCGCTCGCTCGCCTCCGCCGTCGACCACACCGGCAGCCACTTCGCCG
>JAEUHU010000061.1 GCA_016793305.1 Planctomycetota bacterium | reverse complement strand
TCGACTACCACTTCCTGTCGCGCGACGACTTCCAGCGGCGGCTCGGCGAGAACCAGTTCCTCGAGTGGGCCACCTACAACGGCAACCTCTACGGCACGCCGCGCTGGCCGATGGACCAGGCGCTGAGCCGCGGCAAGACGTTCCTCGTCGAGATCGAGGTGAAGGGCACGCGCCAGCTGCGCGAGCGCGGCATCGAAGGGCTCTACGTGTTCATCGCCCCGCCCAGCATCGACGAGCTGCGCCGGCGCCTGCAGAACCGCGGCAGCAACGATCCCGCCGAGATCGAGCAGCGCGTGCGCATCGCCGTCGACGAACTCGCCGCAGCGCGCGAAGAGGTCGCCGGCCGGCCGCTCTACGACGTGATCCTGGAGAACCGCGACCTCGAGGCCACCATCGAGAAGGTGCGGGAGCTGCTGTGGTCGTGACGACGCACGGCGACGTGCCGAGTGGGCCGAGCGTGCTGCTCGGGGTCGGCGGAGGCATCGCTGCCTACAAGCTGGCCTACGCCGCGAGCCGGCTGGTGCAGTCGGGCTGCCGGGTCCGGGTGGCGATGACACCGCACGCGACCCAGTACGTCGGCGCGCTGACCTTCGAAGGGCTGACGGGCAAGAAGGCGATCCTGTCGTCGACGCAGGTCGATCCCGACGGCGGCGTGCCGCACATCGCGGCTGCGGCCGCGGCCGACGTTTACGTGATCGCACCGGCTACCGCCGACCTGCTGGCGCGACTCGCGCACGGAGCTGGCTCCGACGCCGTGTCGCTGCTGGCGTTGACCTGTCGCTGCCCGATCCTCGTCTGCCCGGCGATGAACGACCGCATGTGGACCCACGCCTCGGTACAGGACAACGTGGCGCGGCTCGCAGCCCGAGGCTGCCACTTCCTGGGCCCGACCACCGGCCATCTCGCCGAGGGCTACGACGCCGTCGGCCGCATGGTCGAGCCCGAGGCGATCGTCGCGCGCGCGCTCGAACTCGCCCGGGGCCGCGCATGAGCGGCGATCCCGGCATGCGCGCGTTCGTCGTGCGTGGGGTGGCGATCGCCGAGGCCCTCGACTGGCTGCACGTGCACGCCGACCTGCAGGGAGTGCTCGAACAGGACGACGCGATCACCGTCTGGCTGGTGGGCGATCTGCCGAGGCCGCCGCTCGAAGGCCTCGTGATCGAGGAGCTGGCGATCGATCCCGCCGACCACGCGATCACCGGCCTCGAACACGACCAGGCGATCCTCGTCGCAGAGGACCTCCTGGTGCGGCCACCGTGGGTCGAACGACCGTCTGGCTTCCAAGGCCTCGAACTGGTGGTGCCGCGCGGTGGCGCGTTCGGCAGCGGCGAGCACGACAGCACGCAGGCCGCACTGCGTTGCCTGCACCGCGTCTGGGATGCGCCCGCGAGCTTCGCCGACGTCGGCACCGGCTCGGGGATCCTGCTGCTCTACGCGCAGCAGCGCGGTTGCCACGTGCTGGCGGGCTGCGACATCGACGCGGCTTCGGTCGATGCGGCGCGCGAGCTGCTGCCGCTCGCCACCTTGCAGTTCGGCGGTCCGGAAGGGCTGCCGCGCTGCGACGGGGTGGTCGCGAACATGACCGGCAGCGAGCTGACGGCGGCGATGCCGGCGATCCTGCGCTGTTGGACCGGTCGATCGGCGCTGGTGCTGAGCGGCCTGCGGGCCCACGAGGTCGAGCCAGTGGCTGCGCTGGTGCCGGCGCGCATCGTGCACCGCGAAGTGGTCGGCGCGTTCACTTCGGTCGCCTATCCAGGCGGAGCCGGCGCGGTCAGGTAGACGTCGAAGCGGATCCGTTCGCCAGGCACTTCGAACGCGACCCCTGCCCCCAGCGGCGCAGCACCGTGGTGCCGCTTCACGACGACGCGCTCGCGCGCGACGGCTCGGGCCACCGCCAGGAGTCGGGCGGGATCGCCGTCGGCCGGACCCGCCAGCAGCCGGCAGACCTGCATGTCCTTCTTCACCTGGGCCTTGCCGGGCTCCTCGAACATCGGGTCGAGGTAGACCGCGTCCGGGCGACGGTCCTCGTCGCGCCCTTCGAGCCAGGCGACCGCGTCGCCGGCGTGCACCGTGACCAGCCGGTCGAGGCCGGTCTCGCGTGCCAACAAGTGCGCGACGAATGCCAAGGCCGGAACCCGTTCGACCGCGTCGATCCGGCAGCCGAGCTGTGCCAGCATCAGGGTGTCCCGTGCCAGGCCCGCTGTCGCGTCGACCAGGTGCAGCGCCTCCTGGCGCCGGTGCAGGCCGAACGCCCGGGCCAAGGGGTCGGTGCGGCGGGCCGTCCGCAGTCGCCGCAGCAGCCCGCTGCTGCGCGCATCGAGATCCAGGGTCAGTTCGGCGTCCAGATGGCGGGGTCGGATCTGTATGCGGTCTGGCGATACGTCGAGGAGCCAGCCTCCGGGCGCATCTGGCGCCTCGCGGAGTCCGAACTCAGCCGCGGTGGCGGAGAAGTCGCCGCCACGCCCCGGGCCGACCAGGGTTACTTCGGGTTCTCGCCAGCTAGGACGCATCGACGTTCGTACGGTTCAACGACTCGCCGAACCAGCGAACAGAATGACGCGCCGCACCGTCCAATGCCACGGTGCAGCCGCCGCCAGCATGCATCGTCCAGGGACAGCCTGGATTGCCGCTGACGGCCTCGTCTTCGCTGCCAGTGATAGACTTTCGCAGATCGCAACGCCACGCCTCTCCAGGGTATTGCCGCGGTCTTCTCCCACAGCTCCTTCCTCCCCCTCTCCCTCCATGCGGCGCCTGCACCTCAAGCTGTTCTACCTCCGTACTCGTCTGAAGCGGGAAGCCCAGGGCGTCACCGCCAAGATCCTCGGCGTGCGCCCGGCGACGATGTCCCACCTCGAACAGGGCCGTTCGCTGCCGACGTTGCCGATGCTGCTCGCCCTCTGCAAGCACTACGACGTCACCCCGACCTACCTGCTGGACGACGAACGCCCGATCGATCCTGCGAACCGGGATCGCTGGTCGGAACGCGACGGGGTCGTGGCCCGCGGCAACTGGCTCGAAGTGCCCGAGGGCGCCATGGTCACGACCCACGACGGGGTGCGCCTCGTCGCGGTGCAGGCCGGCTCGCGGTTCTACGACGGCAATGCCCAGGCCCAGCGGATCACCTGCCCGAACGCAGCCGCCGCCAAGGACCTGGAGCGTTCGCTCGCCGACGGAGGCAAGCTCCGGGACCGCGAACTCGAGGAGGCCCTGTCCCGGGAACTGCTCGGCCAGCGCAAGCCGCGCAACAAGCCGGTCGCGAAGAGCGTGCTGAAGTCGGCGATGGCGCAGATGGCGCAGGGCTGATTCGCTCCCACGCGTCGGCTGCGTCTGGACTCGTCATGGCACCCGGACCGGGTGTCGTGACCGCCATCCGTCACGAAGGCCTCGCAGGTAGGGCCCGAGAAACCGGCCCGAGCGGCTGTGGACCAGCCCGAGCAGCGGTTTCAGGAACCACGCGATCGCCAGGAACACCGATCGCTGCACCAGCCCGAGGCGTCGTCGGGCCAGCAGGACCTTCCCTCGAGTGAGCCAGTAGAGGCGCCCGGCGTTGAGTTCGCCGAGCACAGGTTCGCCAGGCTGGCTGCCGCCGGAGCCGTGGTGGGCCACCGCTCGTTGCGTGATCCACAGCTCGCGGCCGCGGGCCAGCACTTCGCGGCACAGATCCGCGTCCTCACAGTAGAGGAAGTAGTCCTCGTCGAACCGCAGCCCGTTCCGCAGCAGGTCGCCGGCGAGCAGCATGCAGCAGCCGGTGACGAACTCGGTCCGGTGCTCGTCCAACCCGGCAGGAGCCGGACGGTGGAACCCGCTCAGCGTCCAGGCGGGCCAGCGGCCGTTGGCGAACCAGCGGGTGCCGTCCGGCCGATCGATCCGGCAGCCGACCAGGCCGGCGTCGGGATGGCGCGCGGCGGTCGCCACCAGTTCGGCGAGGGCGCCCGGCACCAACGTGGCGTCGGGGTTCAGCAGCAGCACGTGGGCGAGGTCGGGCCAGCGGGCGAATGCTCGTTCGATGCCGCGGTTGCAGCCGGCTCCGAAGCCGCCGTTGGTCGGCGAGTGCAGCACGACGACGTCGGGGTGGCTCTCGAACGCCGCGTCGAGCGAGCGGCCGGATCCGTCGGGCGACGCGTTGTCGACCACCACGATGCGCGGCGACGGTCGCTGGGCCAGCAGCGAAGCCACGCATCGCCGGGTCGCCGCGGCGTCGACGTAGTGCACGACCACCGCGACGCAGCGGGCGGCGTCGGCGCACCCGTTCACACTGGCTGGGGGCGTCGGCACGACGGCTCCTTCGCCGGGGCTGGTTCGGCGTCGTCGTCTGGCGGTGGCGCGGCCGTCGGCAGAGGTTCGAGAGGCAGACGCGGACTGCGCAGCAGACCCTTCCCGACCCCGACCAACGTGCCGGCCAGGTGCTTGCCGAAGCAGCGCAGCGCCGCGGTGAAGCCGAGCTTGCCCTGCCACCACCACGCGAAGAAGCGGCCGAGCTTCGGCATTTGCAGGGCGACACCGCCGAGCACCCCACGCACGGCACCCGCGTGGCGGCACGCGTAGTAGAGATTGTCGCGGGCGACCACGAACCAGGCACGATCCTCGAGCGTGCGCCGGTAGGGCCCGGGCGACGATTCGTGGGTCACGCGCGCCAGCTCGCAGTAGCGGAACGCGGCCGGATCGCGCCCGGCATGCACGAACAGTCGCGCGGTGACGTCCATGTCGTCCGGCTGGTAGGACAGGTTCTCGTCGAACCCGCCGCAGGCGAACAGGGCCCGCCGCCGCAGCGCCAGGTTGCAGCCGGAGAAGCTCGGTGCGAAGCCGATCGGCAAGGTCTGCCCCGCGGCGAGCGGGACCAGGCGACCGATCGGCGACGACGCCAGGCGTTCGCACTGCAGCGAACCGTCGCCGCGCTGCACGGGGCCGCTCGCGGCGACGACCCGAGCGTCGGCGAAGGCCTGCCACAGCTGCGACAGCCAGCCGGGATGGGGCCAGGCGTCGTCGTCGAGGTAGACGACCACGGCGCCGCGCGCCGCCCGCGCGCCGAGGTTGCGCTGCACGCTGATGTGTCGACGCGCGGCGGTGTGCACGTGCACCTCGGGGAACTCCGTGCGCACCATCGCCATCGCCACGGTGTCGTGCGGCGCGTGCACGGTGCGCACCTCGGTGGTCGGCGCGCCGGCTTCGCGCAGGTGGCTGCGCAGGCTCTGCAGGCAGCGGCGCAGGTCGACCAGCCGGTCGGACGTCACCACGACGATCGAGACCTGCGGGTCCATGCGTGGCTCAGGCCATCGCCTTGCGGGTGACGAACATGCTGTCGACGAACCGTCCGTCGACCCAGTTCGGATCCTTCTGGATGCACTCCTCGACGATCCGGCGCGGGCCGGTGTGCAGTTCGTGGTTGGCGTCGTGCAGGCAGAGGAAGCCGCCCGGGCGCACCTTCGGGGCCCAGTCCTCGAAGTCCTGGCGCACCGAGTCGTAGCTGTGGTCGCCGTCGAGGAACAGCAGGTCGATCGGGTCCTTCCACAGCTGCGCCTGCTCGTGGCTGCGACCCTGCCGCACGTCGACGAGGTCGAGCACGCCGACTTCGCGCAGGTTGGTCTCGAAGGTGCTCCGCAGGCCCGTGCCGAGGCGTTCGGCGCGCGCGCCGTAGAGAGCCGAGCTCTCGCCGTCGCCGCTCGCGTCGAACGGGTCGATGCAGCACAGCCGCGGCTTCCACTTGCCGCGCAGCCCGGTGGCGAGGCAGACGCTGCTCTTGCCCTGCCAGCTGCCGATCTCGACCGCCAACGGCTGCTCGTGCGGCAGCCCGCGCGACAGTTCGTAGAGTGCGATCGCCTCGTCGACCGACAGCCAGCCGTCGATCGACGCGTAGGGCAGGAGCCGCAGGTAGCGCAGGCCGCGCAGCAGCAGCTTGGCGCGGGTTCCGATCCGCCAGGGTTTTCGCGACATCGGCCTTCCTATCGGCGGTTCCGCGCACGCGGTTGAGCGCGCCACCCGGTTCACGCGCCGTAGCCGCTGGCGGTGGCGAGGCCGTCGCCGAGCCGAGCCCAGCGACCGCGCAGCTCCATGCGCCACAGCCCGTAGCCGAATGCCACCGCGCCAGCCCCCAGTTGCAGGGGCAGCCGGAGGGGGCCGGCTTCGAGGCACAACGGGACGGCGGTCGCGACTCCGGTCAGCAGGCACAGTCGCAGCGGGCTGCTCCAGAGGTCGTCGCGCACCCGCCACAACGGCCGCGTCAGGCCCAGACAGGTCACGGCGTAGACACCCTGGGCGATCGCGGCCCCAGCAGCAGCCAGCGTCGCGCCGAGGGCCGGGTCCGGCGGCAGCAACAGCGGCAGCATGGCCAGGTTGGCGAACTGCAGCCAGGCGGGCCAGCCGAGGCTGTGGGCATAGGCGGTGTCGCGCCGCATGGCCAGCAGCGCATGGCTGCACTGCCAGCCGAGGTGCTGCAGACAGCCCGCCAGCAGCAGCAGGGCCAGGGCCGGGGCGGCGGCGACGAATGCAGGCCCGTTGAGGCCGGCCAGCGCTTCCGCCGCGAGGGCGCCGCCGGCGAGCATCGGCAGCGTGATCAGCAGCGTCGCGCGCAGGGCGGTCGCCAGTGTGCGCGCGGCGTCGCCGTCGGCGCCGGCGTGCAACAGGTGGGGGAGCAGCAGCCGCGCGAGCTGGGCCGAGGGCATCAGGGCCGCGGCCGCGAAGCGCACGCCGGTCGCGTAGAGGCCCGCCGCCGCGTCGCCGAGTGCCATGGCCACGATCCACACGTCGCCGATGGTCAACAGTTCGTGCACGGTGTGGGCGCTGGCGACGCGCAGGTCGCGCGGCACGAGCGCACGCACGGGGCCGGTCTCCGGCAGCGCGAGGATCGCGCCGATCGCGCCCATCGCGTAGAGGCAGCGGCTGCCGAACACGATCGCCGCGAGCACGTCGGGGCGATGCGCGTCGTGCAGGAACCAGCCGAGCACCCCGCACAGCTGCAGCAGTGCTACGGCGGACTCGATGTGCACTTCGCGGCGCGTCCGCCCCGATGTGTCGAGCAGCTGCTTCATGTCGAACGCGGCGGGCAGCACGAGCAGCAGGCTCCAGCACCAGAACCACGGGTCCGACGCACTCGATGCCGCCACGGCGCCGGCCGGCAGCGCCAGTGCCAGGCCGGCCAGGAGCCGACGCCGCACCGCGGCCAGCAGCAGGTCGCGCGCCGCGGTCGGGGCGCTCGCCAGGGTGCGTGCGGTCAGGCTGCGCACGCCGGCACCTGCGAACACCGTCAGCACGGCGGCGAGCGCCTGCCCTTCGGCGAACGTGCCGAGTCCGGCGATGCCCAGCGCCCGCCCGATCAGCACGAAGCACAGCAGCTGGCACAACCGCTGCAGCACCACGCCGGCGCCAAGTACGACCAGCGTGCTGCGGACGGTGTGCTTCACGCCGCTGTCATCGGCAGTTCCGGTCCCCTTGGTTCAGTGGCTCCGGCCGTTGCTGCACAACGGCCACGCCGGGCCGCTGCGGTAGCGCAGCGGCGCCTGGTCGGCCGGCACCGACAACCGCGCCTCGATCGACTGCACGAGTCCGAGCACGCCGTTGTGGTCGGGGCGGGTCGGCGAGCACCACACGTGGCCGTGCCCGAACAGCCAGGTCAGGAAGCGCTGGCGCAGGATCGGATGGTCCCGCCGCAGCGCCTTCGCCAGCGTGTTCGCCAGTTCGTCGCGGCGGCAGCGCCAGGTGACGCCCGGCAGGCCGTAGAGCGCGCGGCCGAGGTGGACCACCGGCGTGCCGGCGAGCAGGCCGATCGCCGCGGCAGGGTGGTTGTCGGTGACGATCGCCGTGGCCACGCTCGCGAGTTCGGCGGTCGCGCGGGCGTCTGCGCGCACCAGGTCGTGAAGGTGCGGCACGCGGGCACCCGGTGCCGCGACGACCACCACGGCGAGCTGCGGGTCGAGGGCTGCTGCGGCGCCTCGCGTGCGCGCCACGAGTTCGCCCGCTGCGATGCGGTCGCCGTCGAGGCGCCGTTGCGAGTCGTCGTCGGCCTGCAGGAGCACCAGCACGTACGGCGCGTGCTTCGGCTCGGCGCGTGGTGCGCCCGGGGCCGGAGCGGACCGTGGTCGCGTCGCACGGCTCCACGTGCCGAGGCTCTGCCAGGCTGCGCGCAGGCCGCGATCGACGAAGACCTGGCCGGCGGCGGCGAGGCGTTCGCGCCAGGGCAAGTTCACGATCGGGCGGTCCGGCAGCGCGAACGGATCGACGTCCGCCAGGGCGTGGGCGAGGCAGGCGTGCAGCAGGTCCGGCTCGGCGGTGACCACGCGATAGTCGAGGGCCGGGCGCTGGCATGCCGCGGCATCCCCGTCGAGGCCGCGTTCGTCCAGCTGCATCGTGTGTGGCAGCAGGCCAGGACCGGTCCACAACACCCGCACCGCGTGTCGCCGCGCGAGGAAGTGCAGCAGGCGCTGGGCCGGACCGCGCCGAGCGTGCAGCCACAGCAGGTCCGGCGCCGCTCGCTCGAGCCATCGTTCGATCGCCGGCGCGCAGCGAAGCAGCCAGTGCCGCGTGCGCTCTCGTCCGCTCGCCTGGTCGGTGAGCAGCTCCTCGAGGGGCAGCGCAGCGTCGATCGCGGTTGCCGGCGAAGGCTCGCGCAGCAGCACGGCGTCGGTGCCCTGCGAGCGCCAGAACGCGTGCTCGCCGGCGTCGAGGCACAGGGTGCTGGTCGCATGGCAGCGTTGTCGCAACGCCTCGCCGAGTCGATCGTGCAGCCCGAAGGCGTCGATCCCAGGGGCTGCAAAGACGACGTGACCCATCGCGCGAACCCTTGGATCGACCGGGGCCGCCATGCCGCTTGACGCGCGGTCGATGCGGCCGACCGAACCTCCAAGTGCCAGCCATGGCCCTGCTTCCGGCGACCCTCGACGCTAGACTCCCTGCCCCTGCCCCCGCCCGCGATCGTCCGCGAGGCGCTTTCGTTTCCGAGGATCAGCATGCTGCGTTCTGTCTCGATTGCCGCGGTCGCGGTTGCCGCGTTCGCGTCGACCTCGTTCGCCCAAACAGTCCCCACCGGCTTCGTGATCGACACGGTGATCGCGTCGGGTCTCGCCGCCCCGATGGACTTCTGCTTCCTGGCCGATGGGCGGGTGCTGGTCGCGAATCGAGCCGGCGCCGTCAGCATCTGGAACGGCAGCTCGCTCGCGACGGTCGGCACCGTGCCGAACATCGAATCGGGCGGGGAGCGTGGCCTGCTGAGCATCGCCGCGGATCCGAACTTCGCGACCAATGGCCACATCTACGTCTACGGCTCGCTGAGCACCGACAGCTTCATGCACCTCGACCGGTTCACCTGCACCGGGGACCTGTCGAATCCGAACAGCACCAATGTCACGTTCGCCCAGTCCACGCGCCGCGTGATCCTGGCGGCGATCCCGGACAGCGCCTTCAACCACAACGGTGGTGCGTGCCGCTTCGGTCCCGATGGCATGCTCTACCAGACCATCGGCGACGACGCGTCGTCGTGCACGGCCCAGACCCTGACGTCGCAGCTCGGCTGTCTGCTGCGCATGGACGTCAGCACGCTGCCGGCCGGCGGTGGCACCACGCCGCCCACGTTCTCGTCGCTCGACCCGGGCAACAACCCGCTGAGCGCCAACACCGATTTCAGCCAGCTGCTGGTCGCACACGGCCTGCGCAACCCGTTCCGCATGGAGATCGACCAGCTGACGGGCAACGTCTACGTCGGCGATGTCGGCAGCTCCGGCACGGGCAAGGTCGAGGAGTACAACGAGTACGTGTACAACGGTGGTGGCCTGACCTTGGTCAACTGGGGGTGGCCGTGGCGCGAAGGCACGGCCCTCACCGGCACCAACTGCGGCGGCTCGGCTCCGGCCGGCATGGTCGCGCCGATCGGGTCGGTTCCGACCGGCTTCGGCTGGTTGTCGGTCATGGGTGGCCCGCGCTACCGCAATCAGGGCACTTCGTTCGATTTCGGCCCCGGCTACGAAGGCGACGCGTTCTTCCTCGACTTCTTCCAGGGGGAACTGCGTCGGCTGGTCAACACCGGTACGTGGGGCCCGGCACCGGCGGTGCCCGGCCAGCCCAACGCCACCAACTGGGGCACTGGCTTCACGGCGGTGTCGTCGTTGCGTCAGGGACCTGACGGCGGCCTCTGGTTCGCGCAGAACACCAGCACCTCGCCGAGCTCGGGCGGCACCTTGAAGCGCATTCGTTCGCTCGGCCCGACCAACAGCGTCGTGGCGGTCAGCGGCGGCGGGCAGGTCGGTGTCGCCGGCGAGGCCTACGGCGCGCCGATCGTCGCGCGCGTGCGCGACCCGAACGGCAACCCGCTGCCCGGTGGCACCGTCAACTTCGTGGTGTCCGGTGGCGCCACGCTGACCACGGTCAACCCGGTGATCGCCGATGCCAACGGGCTCGCCCAGACCACGGCGATCGCGACGGCCACGGGTGGTGCGGCCACCGTGACCGCCAGCACGCCGAATGGGCAGACGAACGGGACCTTCTCGCTGTTCGCGCGTCGGCTGGCGGTGACTCCGGCCAGCAACCTGGTGGTCGTCGGATTCACCAACACCACCACGGCAGTGCCAGCCCAGGTGCCGACCGTCGTGTTCGCGTCGTTCCCCGGCGGTCCGACCGTGCCGTCGATCCTCGGGCCGATCTGCACCGACCCGAGCTACGGCCTGACGTTCATCCTCGAGGACGGAGTGGGCGTGTTCGGAGGCCTCTCCTACTCCGGATCGGGTGGTGTCGCGACGCCCAGCAAGACCTGGATCTACACCGTTCCGGTCGGCCTGCTGACCGGCCAGCTGATGAAGTTCCAGTTGATCGGCTTCGACCCCGTCACCGGCTGGTTCCGGACGAACTGCGAGAGCCGTCAGTTCTGAGCCGCGCGCGGGGACGATCCGCAGTGGTTCGTTCCGCAGTGGTTCGTTCGGCGCGCCCGGTTTCGGGTCGCATCCGTTGCGACCGGCGCGAAGGCTGAGCCGGCTGGTCTGCCTGGTGGACTTGGCCCGGCTCGCCCTTGACCGAGCGATGGGGGCTCCGCAGAATCCTCGCCCCCTTTCCTCCCCCCGACCCGCGTTCCACTCCGTTCGATGTCGCGCCCCCTGGCTGTGATCTGCCTGGCTGCCGGCCTCGGCAAGCGCACCAAGGTGAGCTTGCCGAAGGTGTTGCTGCCGCTGTGCGGGCGCACGCTCGCGGCCTCGGCGCTGCACGCGGTGCTGCCGCTGCAGCCCGCGCGCACGGTGGTGGTGCTGCACCACCAGAAGGACAAGGTGCAGAAGGCGCTGCAGGAGGCGGTGGGCGGCCTGTTCGGCAAGCTCGAGTTCGTCGACCAGGGCGCGCCGAAGGGCACCGGCCACGCCGTGCAGGTCGCGATGCAGGCGCTGCAGGGCTTCGTCGGCGACGTGTTGGTGATCTACGGCGACTGCCCGTTGATCACGCCGGAGACGCTGCGCGAGCTGTGCGAGTTGCGCGGCGACGCTCCGTGCAGTGTGTTGACCGCGCATCCCGAGGACCCGACCGGGCTCGGCCGCATCCTGCGCGACGACGACGGCCGCTTCGTCGGCATCCGTGAGCATCGCGACTGCGCACCCGACGAGCTGCAGATCGACGAGATCAATGCCGGCTTCTACTGCTTCGACAGCGAGGCGCTGCGGCCGGCACTCTCGAGCCTGACGCCGAACAACGCCCAGGGCGAGCTCTACCTGACCGACGCGGTGGCCTCGTTCGTGCAGAAGGGCCGCGACGTGCCGACGCTCGAGGCCGCCGACGCGACCGAGATCACCGGCGTCAACTCGTTGGCCGATCTCGCCATCGCCCGCCAGCTGATGCAGGAGCGCATCCTGGTCGAGCACCTGCAGAACGGCGTGCTGATCCTCGATCCGGCGACGACCTGGATCGACCACGACGTGCGCATCGGCGCCGACACGAAGATCCTGCCGTGCACGGTGATCGGCACTGGTTGCTCGATCGGCAGCCACTGCGAGGTCGGGCCGTTCGCGCACCTGCGCGCCGGCACCGTGCTCGAGGACGGCGCCGAGATCGGCAACTTCGTCGAGGCCAAGAAGACCCGCATGGGGGCCGGTGCGAAGGCCAAGCACCTGACCTACCTCGGCGACGCGACCATCGGCCCGAAGGCCAACATCGGGGCCGGCACCATCACCGCCAACTACGACGGCGTGCACAAGCACGAGACGAAGATCGGCGCGCGCGCGTTCATCGGCAGCGGCTCGGTGATCGTGGCGCCGAGCACGGTCGGCGACGACGCGATGACCGGTGCGGGCGCGATCGTGAAGCGCGGCAGCCAGATCGGCGTCGGCGAGGTGTGGGTCGGGGTCCCGGCGAAGCTGCTGAAGCAGCGCGAGCTGCCACCGCAGAAGGCGGCCAAGGAGAAGGCATGAGGACGCGCGGCGATCGTCTGCGGGTGTTCACCGGCACGGCCCATCCGCGGCTGGCGCAGGACATCTGTTCCTACATGGGCATCCCGCTCGGGGCCGCGTCGCTGGCGCGCTTCCCCGACGGCGAGATCAACCTCAAGGTCGAGTGCGACGTCCGCGGCGCCGACGTGTTCGTCGTGCAGCCGACCTGCCCGAACGTGCACGAGCACCTGTTCGAGCTGCTGTCGTTCGCCGACTGCCTGCGCCGCGCTTCCGCCGACCGCATCACCGCGGTGATCCCGTACTTCGGCTACGCCCGCAAAGACCGCAAGGACGAGGGGCGGGTGCCGATCAACGCCAAGCTGGTCGCCAACCTGCTGGTGACGGCGGGCTACGACCGCGTCGTCGCGGTCGACCTGCACGCGGCGCAGATCCAGGGTTTCTTCGACATCCCCGTCGACCACCTCTACGCGCGGCCGGTGATGATCGACCGCGTGCGGCAGCTCGACACCAAGGACGTCATGGTGGTGTCGCCGGACATCGGCGGCACCAAGCTCGCGCGCGCCTACGCCAAGGACCTCGGTTGCGACCTCGCGATCATCGACAAGCGCCGCATCAGCGGCGAGCAGACGGTGATCGAGCACGTGATCGGCGACGTCAAGAACCGCGACGTGCTGCTGGTCGACGACATGGTCTCGACCGGCGGTTCGATCGTCGACGCCGCCCGCATCGTCAAGGAGAAGGGCGCCCGCAAGGTGTTCATCATCGCCACGCACGCCGTGCTGTGTGGCAACGCCGTCGAGCGCCTCAACGGTGCCGACGTCGAGAAGATCCTGTTCGCGGACACCGTGCCGCTGCACGACAAGAAGATCCAGCGCCTCGAGGTCTGCTCGGTGGCGCAACTGCTCGCCCGGGCGATCGACGCGATCCACCGCAGCGAGAGCGTCAGCAAACTGTTCGCGAGCGAACGTTGATCGCCCGCAAAGCCGCTTTCCGCATCGATTCCAAGAGGTAGTTCACTATGCAAGTCGTTCGCATGAAGGCCGAGCGTCGCACGGCTCTGGGCCGCAACCG
Organism: Planctomycetota bacterium; assembly: GCA_016793305.1. The sequence goes on along the minus strand of JAEUHU010000061.1, from coordinate 6,230 downwards.
CGTGGCGAAGCTGCGCGCCGAGGGCTGGTTGCCCGCCGTCGTCTACGGGGATGGCAAGGAGCCCGTCTCCATCTCGATCTCGGAGTGGGAGCTCGAGCAGCACGTCAAGGCGCACCACCGCGTCTTCCAGCTCGACATCGCCGGCCAGGCGCAAGCGGCGCTGCTGCAGGAAGTGACGTGGGCCAACACCACGGATCACCCGGTGCACGCCGACTTCAAGCGCGTCGACCTGACCAAGCCGATCGAGACGGAGGTCGAGGTGACGCTCGCCGGTCACCCGGCCGGGCTCGGCAAGGGCGGCACGCTGATGAAGGACCACATGAAGGTCATGATCCGCTGCCTGCCGACGGCGATCCCGGACTCGATCGAGCACGACGTCAGCAGCCTCGAGATCGACCAGTACTTGACCGCGGGCGAGCTGAAGCTGCCGGCCGGGGTCACGCTGGTTTCCGAAGTCAAGATGCCCGTCTGCCACGTCGCCAAGATCGTCGTGCAGGAAGTCGCTCCGGCTCCGGCCGCGGCGGCTGCTCCGGCCGCCGACGCGAAGGCTGGCGACGCCAAGGCGGCGGACGGCAAGGACGCCAAGGACGCCAAGGCCGACAAGAAGTGATCGCAGTGAGCAGGCAGGCCCTTGTCGGGCAGACTCTTGGCCGACAGGCTCTTGTCCAACTGGCCCTTGTTCTGGCCGGGCTCGCCGCCTAGCCTGCTCGCCCCTCGCACGCCACCATGGGCTGGCACCGCATCGTGTTGGGGATCGGCAACCCCGGTCCCGAGTACGACGGGACCCGACACAACGTCGGGTTCATGGTGCTCGACCTGCTGGCGCAGCGGCTGGGTCTCTCCTTCGCTCGGCTCGAACGGCACGCGGACGATGGTTCGCGGGTGTTCGGCGGCAAGGTGAAGGCCCAGGTCTGCGAGGGTCGTCGGAAGGGACGTTCGTTCCTGCTGACGAAGCCGCAGACCTACGTGAATTTGTCCGGCGACGTCGCCGGTCCGCTGCTGCGGGCCGCGGGACGGCCACCGGATTCGCTCTTTGTGATCGTCGATGACCTGAACCTACCGCTGGGCCGGATGCGCATCCGGCCGTCGGGGAGTGCCGGAGGCCACAACGGCCTCAAGTCCATCCAGCAATGTCTGGGTACGGATGGCTATCCCCGTCTCCGTCTCGGTATCGGGCCGGTCGCTCCGCAAGGCGGCGACCAGTCCGGAGGGATTCGTCCGGCCCACTGGCCGGACTACGTCCTGGCGCCATTCCTCCCGGAGGAACGTGAGGTTCTCGGTCGTGTCCTGGTTCGCGCTGCCGACTGCACGCAGGAATGGCTCGATGGCGCGGACCTGCAGAACCTGATGGGAACCTACAACTCGGATTCGGGCTCACGCCCGGGAGAATGAAGTGCAACGCACGCGCACGTACGAATGCATGTGCCTCCTCGACAATCGGGAGGTCCGCAAGGGCTGGCAGCCGCTGAAGGATGCCATCACCGCCCAGTTCACCAAGCACGGTGCCAAGATCCTCAGCAGCCGCCGGTGGGACGAGCGTCGCCTCGCCTATCCGATCAAGGGCCAGCTGCGCGGCACCTACCTGCTCGTCTACTTCGCGGTGGACACGCAGGCCGTCGCGGCGATCCGCCGTGACCTGCAGTTCAACGAGTCGCTGCTCCGCTGGCTGCTCGTCGACTGCGCCGAAGTGCCGCAGGGCGCCTACGAGCCCGAGGCCGACTTCGACGTCAATGCCATCCCGAGCGACGACGCCCCGGCCAGCGCGCCGGTCGTCGAAGCCCCGGCCGAGGCCGTCGAGGCCACGGCGGACACCACCACCTCCACGGAGGCCTGATCATGAGCTCTGCTTCCCAAGCCAATGGTGGCGCCGGCGGTTCGTCGCGTGACGGCGCCCGCCGCAGCAAGTTCGGCCGCTTCGGCGCCCGCCGTCGCGAGGTCCTGCCGGAGGAGCCGCTGGACTACAAGAACGTGCCGTACCTGTCGAAGTTCGTCTCGGCCAACGGCCGCATCCAGTCGCGCAAGCGCACCGGGTTCTCGGGTCAGAACCAGCGTCAGCTGGCCGAGGCCATCAAGCGCGCGCGTCTCGTCGGCCTGATGCCGTTCGTGGGGAGGATGTGACATGGAACTCCTGCTGAAGCAGAACATCGAGCACCTCGGTCGCCTCGGCGACGTGGTCAAGGTCAAGCCGGGCTACGCCCGCAACTACCTGCTGCCGCGCGGCCTCGCCGTCGCGGTCACCAAGGACAACGTCGCCGCCATCGAGCGCGCGCGCGCCGCGGCCATGGCCGAGGAGCAGAAGCGCATCGGCTCGATGAAGGAACTGGCCCAGAAGCTGGTCGAGGCCTCGATCACGATCGAGGGCCGCGCCAGCGACGACGGCCACCTCTACGGCTCGGTCACGGCCGGCAGCATCGCCAAGGCGCTGCGCGATCGTGGCATCGCCGTCGACGACAAGCAGGTCCGCCTCGAGCAGCCGCTCAAGCAGATCGGCACCTACGACGTGCTCGTGCACCTGCACCAGAGCGTCGAGGCGACGGTCAAGGTCTGGGTCGTCAAGCAAGCCGACGCCTGAGCGAAGGCATCGCCGCAGTCCCCGCGCGCCGAAGCGATCTCCCGGTCGCTTCGGCGCTGTGCGTCCCGGGGTGCACGTTTGCGCCTTCGCCGCGCACGGGCCCTGCGGCAGAATGGAGCCGAACGTGAACGAAGCCATCCGCGTCGCGATGATCAGCCTCGGCTGCGCCCGCAACCTCGTCGATTCCGAGGTGCTGCTCGGCCACGTCGTCGAGGAGGGGCTGCAGGTCGTCAAGGAACCGACCGACGCCGACGTCGTCGTCGTCAACACCTGCGGGTTCATCGAGACCGCGAAGCAGGAGTCGATCGACACGATCCTGTCGGTCGCGCGCCTCAAGGAAGAGGGCAACTTGAAGGGCGTGATCGCCGTCGGTTGCCTCGCGCAGCGCTACGGCGACGACCTGAAGAAGAACGTCGAGGAGCTCGACGCGGTGTTCGGCCTGTCCGACTACTCGGGCGTGCCGGCCGTCGTGCGCAAGATCGTCAACGGCAGCACGCGCCGCTGGGTGGCGCCGGTCGACGGCGGCAAGCCGAAGGGCCCGCGCAGCGACACCAAGCGCTTCCTGCTGACGCCGAAGAGCTTCGCCTACCTGCGCATCAGCGAAGGCTGCGACCACACCTGCACGTTCTGCGCGATCCCGAAGATGCGCGGCAAGAACCGCAGCAAGCCGATCGACGTGCTGGTCGAAGAAGCGCAGAACCTCGCCGCCGCCGGCGTGCAGGAGCTGGTCGTCGTCGCCGAGGACAGCACCGCCTACGGCCTCGACACGACGAGGAAGCGCCAGATCCACGTGCTGCTCGAGAAGCTCGGTGAAGTCGACGGCATCCGCTGGATCCGGCTGATGTACGCATACCCGCACACCGTGCTGCCGGAGCTGACGACGTTCCTGCGCGAGCATCCGAAGGCGGTGAAGTACCTCGACATCCCGATCCAGCACATCAGCTCGCCGATGCTGAAGGCGATGAAGCGCGGCGTCTCGGGCGAGCAGGTGCGCGGCATCCTCGACCGGCTGCGCAGCGAGGTGCCCGGCATCGCCGTGCGCAGCACGCTGATCGCCGGCTTCCCGGGCGAGACCGAGGCCGACTTCCAGGCGGCGAAGGAGCTGGTCTCGAGCTATCGCTTCGAGCGCCTGGGCGTGTTCCCGTACTCGCAGGAAGAGGACACGCCGGCGTACGACATGCCGGACCAGGTGCCGGGCAAGGTCGCGGAAGCGCGCGTCGCCGAGCTGATGGAGCTGCAGCGTTCGGTGATGCGTTCGTTCCACGAGTCGCTGGTCGGCACCACGCTGCCGGTGCTCGTCGACGGCTACGACGCCGAAGCGAAGCGCGTCGTCGCCCGCACCTGGGCCGACGCGCCCGAGGTCGACGGCCGCGTGCTGCTGCCGAAGGGTTCGGCCGAGCCTGGCCAGATGCTCGACGTCACGATCACGAAGGCGCACGACTACGAGCTCGAGGGAGCGTTGGTCGCGGCCGACGGCAAGGGTGGCGGCAAGAAGCCGGCGGGTGGCAAGGCGAAGAAGCAGGCATGAACCTCCCGAACACCATCACGCTGCTGCGCCTCGTGCTGACGGCGGGTGTGTTCGTGTGCCTGGAGCTGGCTCCGCACCGTGAGACGCTCTATCGCCCGTACGAGCTCTGGACGGTCGTCACCGACGCCAGCCAACCGCTGGTCTGGACCGCCTTCGTCTTCTTCCTGATCGCCGCGTTCACCGACTTCCTCGACGGCTACCTGGCCCGGAAGTGGAACCTGGTGACCGCGTTCGGCCGCGTCGCCGACCCGTTCGCCGACAAGGTGCTGATCGCCGGCTCGCTGGTCACGCTGCTGCAGTTCCCTGCCGCGACCACGGTGCTGACCACCTGGTACGTCGTGGTCGTCATCGCCCGCGAGTTCCTGGTCACCGCGATCCGCGGCGTCGTCGAGGCGAGCGGCCAGCCGTTCCCTGCCGACAGGCTCGGCAAGTGGAAGATGGTCTCGCAGTGCTGGACCGTCGGCGCCTTGCTGACGATGGTCGCCGGCACCGGCACGTTCGTCTGGGCGGCGCAGTGGGGCTTCTGGGTGTCGCTGGTGCTGACCGTCGTGTCGGGCGCCAACTACGTCTGGAAGGCGCGCTCGATCCTGTTCGCCGGCGCCCGCTGAAGCGACTCGCGCGGAACGTCGCGCTCGCGGCGTGACGGAGGGTGCCTCGCTCGCCATGATGCGCCGCCACCGGCAGAGCCCCGCCGGCCCAACGAGCCATGGCGAAACCAGCCAAGACGAGCAAGCCGGTCGGCAAACTGGCCCTTCCCATCGCCCTCGGCGGCGCCGCGGCCGGACTGATCGGCGGCCTCGTGACGACGCTGGTGCTGGTGCAGAACCTCGGCGCCAAGCTCGACGACGCGACCATCTCGCGCGGCTGGACGATCGGCCTCGTGCTGAGCCTGTTCCTGGCGGCGGCCGCCTTCGGCATCGCCTGGATGCTGGCCGGCAAGGTCGCCTCGCGCATCGCCGAGGTCGGCCGCTCGGTCGGCAAGATCGGCCGCGGCGGCGCCGAGGTGCGCGTGCGCATCGACGGCCACGACGAAGTGGCGGCCCTCGGTCGGTCGGTGCAGGCGCTGGCGTCGGACCTCGCCGCGCTGCTGAAGGACCAGCAGCAGTCGAGCGGCGGCCTGCACGTGTCGATGGACCCGCTGGTCCAGCAGCTGCGCGACAAGACCGTGCCGCAGAAGTTCCCCGAGGTCGCCGGCTACGAGGTCGACGGGGCGATGAGCAACGGCTCGCGCGGCGGCCTCGACTACTTCGACGTGGTCGCCGTCGCCGGCGACAGCCAGGCCGGTGGCACGGGAACGACCGTCGCCTACGTGGTCAGCGCCGAAGGCCATGGCGCCCTGTCGGTGGTGGCGATGCGCATGGCGCGCGACGAGCTGCACCGCGCGTTCCTCGCCGGGGCCACGCCGCGCAAGGCGCTGGCGCACACCAACAAGGTCTGCAAGACGCACCTGCCGACCGGCGTCTGCGCCAAGGCCACCGTGCTGCAGTTCGGCCAGGACGGCGCCAAGCTTTACCAGGCCGGTGCGCGCACCCCGCTGCTGATCTGCCACCGCGGCGAGGTGCTCGAGCTCAACGCCGAAGGCCTCGCGATCGGCCTCGACGACGGCCCGGTGTTCGAGAAGTCGCTGCGTCCGCAGGAGATCGAGATGAGCCCGGGCATCCGGCTCGTGCTCGGCAACGACGCGCTGCTGCGCGCCGGCGGCCTGCTCGACCTGCTGCGCCAGCACTCGCCGCGGCACACGCGCATGTTCATGAACGTCGTGCTCGGCGGCCTCGAACAGGACGCCGGCGAGGACGGCCTGCGCGAGGACCTGCTGCTGATCACCGTGAAGCGCGTGGGGCAGGAATGAGCGACCCGAACCTGCCGACGGTGCCGGCTCCGGCCGGCTCGTTCCAGCGGCTGATCGAGGAGATCTACTTCGCGCGCGACCAGGGCCGCGGCATCCCGCGCACGCTGCTGTGGTTCGTCGAGGAATGCGGCGAACTGGTGCGGGCGATCCGCCGCCAGGAACGGCAGAACCTCGAAGAGGAGTTCGGCGACGTCTACGCCTGGCTCGCCACGCTGGCCTCGCTGCACGGCATCGACCTCGAGGCCGTGGGGCGCAAGAAGTACGGGGCCGGCTGCCCGCGC
>JAEUHU010000034.1 GCA_016793305.1 Planctomycetota bacterium | reverse complement strand
GTCCCGCACGGCGCCGGCCGTGGTCAGCACCTGGCCACTCGCCCGCCAGGCCTCGATCTCCTCCAGGAACTGCTGCGAACCGCCCGGCACCGTGCGCAGCGTGCCGTCGCTGTCCTCGGGCTCGAGCACGCCGTCGTGGTCGTCGTCGGCGCGGCCGTTGCGGCCGCCGACCTGCGGCAGGATGCCGGAGTCGAGCGCCCACAAGACGCGCGGGTCGGTGACGAAGTGTTCGGTCTCGTCGATCGGCACGCGGGTCGCCGCCTCGGCGATCTGCGCCACGGTCTTGCTGCGGAAGTCGAACGACGCCGCGGGCGCCTGCCAGGCCGGCACCGGGAACTGCGTGCTGTTGACGTGGCAAGGCGCGCAGGTTTCCGGCGAGTTGTTCGGGAAGGTCGGGCCCGGCAGTGGTCCGGCGTGGCCTTCCACCGTCGACGTGAAGGCCGTGGTGCCGGCGACCGCCATGCTGTGGCAGGTGGCGCAGCGCGGGTGCCGGAACTTGCCGGCCAGCGACTGGCTGAACGCGCGGGTCTCGACGTCCTGGGCGCTGACCGCGGCGAGGAACACGTCGGCGACCCCGTTCGTGTCGGTGACCGTGTCCCGAGCCAGCGGCGTGCCGCTGCCGTCGGCGTCGGCCGCCGCGGCGGCGCTGGCGAAGGCGAGCAGCACGACATCGCGCTGCGCCGTGCTGCCGATCGCCGGGATCACCACCCCGGCCGCGTCGATCGCCACTGCCGGGCTCGTCGGCACCACGCCGAGGTCGACGCCGAGCGGCAGGTTCGCGTTGGTGCCAGCCTCGGGTGGGCGACTGCCCGGCAGGTTGTTGCCGAGTCCTGAGGAGCAGCCGCCGAGGGCGAGGGTGGCGACCAGGGAAGTGAGGGCGAGGGGGGAGCGTGCGGGCATGGGCCGAGTCGGGTGCGCGAGCGATGCGGACGGGGCGCAGAGCCTACCGTCCCGCCGGCGCGAACGGGTGCAGTCGGCGTGGCGTTCGTGCCGATGCCAAGGGCCGCTCGGGACGTTTCGGCCATGGCGCTGGCCGCCGTGCGCCCCGATACTGCCCCGCCCTCGCCACCCCCGGCGAGCCCTCGCGCATGAAGACGACGCCCCTCTGCCTCGGTGTGCTGCTCTGCCTGTCGGCTGGAGCCTGCAAGTACCTGGTCAACCAGATCGCGGACTACACCGAGACCTGGTCCAGTGGCCTGCCGAAGAGCCGTGGGGCCCTGGCGGGTGGGCTGCAGAACGGCGAGTGGACCTACTTCTACGAGTCGGGCAAGCCACGGGCGAAGGGCCCCTACCAGAACGACCGCCAGGTCGGGTTCTGGACCTACTACTACGAGAACGGTGTCGCCGAGCGTTCGGGCAGCTACGACGAGACCGGCAAGCGCACCGGCGAGTGGAGCATGCAGTACGCCGACCAGACGCCGCAGGCGCGCGGCAGCTACGTCGGCGACTTCGAGGACGGCCTGTGGCGCTTCTACGGGCCGAACGGCGTGCTCGAGCGCGAGGGCCAGTTCGACGCCGGCAAGTTGTCGGGTCCCTGGACCTACTACCACCCGACCGGCAAGCCCAAGGCGGCGGGCATGTACCACGACGGCGTGCGCGTCGGTGTGTGGTCGGTGTGGGACGAACAGGGCCAGCGCGGCCGCCAGGACTTCGGCGGCAAGGCCGGCATCGAGATCGTCGCCGAAGCCGCCGCGGACGGCACGGTGCTGCGCACCGGCGTGCTGAAGAGCGGCGCGCCGGTCGGGCGTTGGACCAGCTACCACCAGAACGGCAAGCTGAAGTTCTGCTGCACGCTGACCACCGGCACCGCCGGCAGCGTCGCGGGCGGCGTGCAGGAAGCGCGGGACGAGCAGGGCAACGTGCTGGCCGGGTTCGATGCGGCCCCGCTGGTCGCCGAACTGGTGCGACCGGTCGATCGCACCGCCGTGCTGAAGCCCGCCGAGGAGCTGCAGACGCCGCAACCGGCCGTCGAACAGATGGTCGCCAAGATCGAGAGCGAGCCGGCGCGCGTCGGGGCCCCGGGGCAGCCGGACCTGAGCGTCAAGCAGCGCAGCGAGATCGCCTCCTACGTGCAGGAGTACGTCGAGGGCAGCAAGCCCGGCGCGTCGATGTTCGACAAGTACCGCCCGGCCGGGGCCCCGCCGATGGCCGCGGGCCATGGCGAGCTGACCAGTTGGTACGGCAAGCCGTTGCCGTTCCAGACGCTGCGCGGCGTCGACGGCAGCGAGGTCGACCTGAAGCAGTACCTCGGCAAGAAGAAGATCATGCTCGTGGTGCTGCGCGGCTTCCTCGGCGAGGTCTGCTGCTACTGCATCGCGCAGACCAAGGCGCTGGCGCAGTCGCGCGAACGGCTCGAGCAGCTCGGCGTCGAGGTGCTGGTCGTCTATCCGGGGCCGAAGGAGAACGAGGCGTCCTTCGAGCAGGTCTACCGCAGCACGTTCAACGAAGGTGGTCCGCCCTACCGCGTCTTCTACGACGCGCAGCTCGAGCTGGTGAAGCAGCTCGGCATCGACGGCGACCTCGCGTCGCCGTCGACGGTGATCGTCGGCGAGGACGGCCTGGTCAAGTTCTTCTACAAGGGCGAGCACAAGGCCGACCGCCCGGCGGCGAAGAAGCTGCTGCAGGCCATCGAGGGCATGGCGAAGTGAGCGGCACCGACCCCGATCCGCGCAAGTCGCGCCCGCTGGACTCGACGCAGGCCTACGTGCCGCCCGAGGCGCAGCAGGCCCCGCCGCTGCCGGCGAACCTGCCGAAGATCCCTGGCATCACGCTGCACTTCGAGCTGGCGCGCGGCGGCATGGGCGTCGTCTACAGCGGCCGCCAGGACTTCCTCGACCGCCGCGTCGCCGTGAAGCTGCTGTCGGTCGAGCTCGGCGGCGACTCGTTCGTGCAGCGCTTCCAGCGCGAGGCCAAGATCCTCGCCGGCATCAAGCACCCGAACATCGTCGCCTGCCACATGGCGGGCACCACGGACGACGGCCAGTCGTACCTGGTGATGGAGTTCATCGACGGGCCGAGCCTGAAGAAGTGGATCGCCGACCATGGCCCGGTGTCGGTGCCGGCGACGCTGCGGCTGGTGCGCGCGACCGCGCAAGCGCTCGCGCACGCGCACTCGCTCGGCATCATCCACCGCGACGTCAAGCCCGAGAACATCCTGCTCGAGACGGTGACGTCGACGGCGCTCGACGTGCTGTTCCCGTTCACGCCGAAGGTCGTGGACCTCGGTCTCGCGCGCGCCAACGAAGGCAGTGCGAGCCTCGGCCTCACGTCGCCCGGCTCGGTGATGGGCACGCCGGCGACGATGTCGCCCGAGCAGTACGACGAGCCCGACGCGGTCGACTTCCGCAGCGACATCTACGGACTCGGCTGCGTGTTCTACGAGATGCTGGTCGGCCAGCCGGCGTTCCGCGGCAAGAAGCTGACCGAGATCGTCACGGCGAAGCGGGCGCCGGTGGCCCCGAACCCCTGCAACGAGAACCTGACCGTGCCGCCCGCGGTCGGCGTGTTGGTGCAGAGCATGCTCGCCTGCCATCGCGACGAACGGCCGCGTTCGTACAAGGAACTCGACGAGCGGCTGCTCGAGCTGATCGAGGCGCTGGCGACGACGCGCACACGTTCTTCGAAGAAGGCTCCGCCGCCGCCGGTGGTCGGCGAGGAGACCGAGTGGGGCACGGGGCCGATGGCGGGCTCGACCGTGCCCAGGATCACGTCGCCGAAGGACGGGGGGACCAAGCCGCCGAAGCCGGCCGCCGAGGATCCGTTCGCCAAGGCGGAGCAGAACGAGAAGAACCGCGGCACGGCGAAGACGCCGAGTGCGGGGCTGCTGCGCACGTCGGAGATCAACTTCCTCGCCGAGGGGCTCGACGCACCGGCCGGGCCGGCGAAGCCCGCGTTCGAGGATCTCGACGCGACCGTGGCGTCGAAGCTGCCGCCGCAGGACCCCGCTGCCGACGCCGGGCGCGCCGCGGCCGGCGCCGGCAAGGGCGCCGCGAAGCCGAATCGCACGCCCGTGTTCGTCGGGATCGGCGCGGTGCTGGTGCTGGCGATCGGCGGCTACGCGCTGTCCGGTGGTGGTGGTGATCCCGGTGGCGTCGATCCGCGCCCCGAAGGTGGTGGCACGACGAAGCCTCCGAAGCCGCCGGCTCCCGTGATCGATGCGATCGTCGGGGCCGAGGCGAAGCGTGTCCTGAAGGAGCGCTTCTCGCTCGAGGCGAAGGTCACCTCCGCGGTGGCGAAGCCGATGTGCGTCTGGACGCTGCCCGACGAGCTGTACACCAAGAATCGCCAGGCCGCCAAGATCGATGTGCAGCTGCTCGACGGGTTGCCCGGTGTGGTGTTCGACTGCGAGTTCGAGGTCAACGACGGCAAGGGGCAGAAGGACCGCCGCATCGTGAAGGTCGAGGTGGGTGACGTCGCCGAGGGTAGGCCGCTGATCGGGTTCGCCGGCAAGCCCGAATGGAGCGTCGACGAAGCGGACCTGCGCTGGACCGATGTCTCCCGCGGTGAAGACGACTACGTGTCGTGCCAGGCCGGCCTCCGGCTGCGCACGCTGACCACGGCCTTGGATCCCGAGGAGACCTACTGGGAGTGGAGCGGCAAGCTGACCGCCGAAGCCGACGAGAAGACCGCTCCGGCCAAGGTGGGCTTGCGCGCCGAGTTCGGCGACCTCGGCTACACGATCGTCTGCGGCCGCATCGGGCCGACCGACGACGCCGGCTGGACGATGGATGCCCATCCATGCCGCCGCGTCGACGGTGTCTGGAAGCCGGAAGGAGAGCCGCTGCGAGTCGAGTTCCCCAACGCCCCGGACGACTCCGAGGATAAGACCGTCGAGACGCGCGGCTGGTTCCGGCTGCAGCGTCAGCGTGAGAAGCTGATCGCGGAGATCGGCTGGAGCACCGAGACGTTCGCTCCCGGCAAGCCGCGGGAATCGAGCCCACCGACCGGAGTGCGCACGGTGACCTTCGACCTGCCAGAGGGCGCCAACGCCTCGCAGCTGACGCTGTTCGTCGACCAGGGCATCGGCAAGTTCCGCCTGCGCAGCCGCTGACGCGCGACGCGCCGGGTTCACCGGGGCGAACGTGCCGCGCCGCGCCCCTCGAGCCGCAGCCGTCGGCTCTGCAGCCCACCACGCGGCCGATCTGACACAGGTCGCTGGTGGGGCAAAGCCCCGGAGTCTGGTCGGGGCGCCGGTGGCGCCGCGCGGATCAGAACACCCAGGTCACACCGAGCGTGAACCAGATCGGGTCGTCGTCGATGCCGAGCTGCGCGAACCAGCGGTCCTGGGCCGAGTTCATCATCGCCGAGCCGTTCAGGCTGGCGGTCAGGGTCGTGCGCGGGTCGTAGCGGTAGTTGACCGCCACGGTGCCACGCAGGTCGGCGAGGCCGGAGTCGCCGAATCCGTACATCCAGGATGCCTGCGCTTCACTGGCGTAGCCGAGCGAGCCGTCGAGGTTGATCGACCAGTCGGTGGCGATCGGGATGTCCTCGGTGCACCCGAGTCGGTAGTAGCCGCCGCGCACTTCGTCGAAGTCGTAGTGCAGCGCCAGGTAGGGCGTCGCCTCGAGCACTTCGGTGCTGACCAGCAGGAACACCTCCGAGGTCGCCCCGCGCTCGCCGTTCACGAACTCGAGCCCGTTCGGCAGGTTGTAGTTGTGGATGCCGGCGCGCAGGTCGAAGTCGCCGAAGCGCCGCTGGTAGCTGGCCACCGCCTCGATCTGCGTGAAGCGCCCGGCGTGGCCGTCGGGAAACCAGGCCCCGCCGGTGTCGTTGCGCAGGTCCATGTTGGCCTCGACGTCGACCCGCATCGTGTCGCCGCTCGTGGTCGGCAGAGCGATGCCGAGCTTCGGCTGCAGCACCGGGTTGTCGACCAGCGTCATGCCGCGGTGCACGAAGCGCGTGGCGAACGTGGCGCCGGCGGCCACGGTCGGCTTGGCGTCGGGCGGCACGATGCAGCCGGCGGCGAGGACGGGGAGCAGGCAGAGTGGGGCGAGGTTGCGGCGGTTCATGCGAACTCCGGACGAGCGAAGCGGCAGGCGCCGCGAGAGGTCGGAGTGTCGAGGGTGGCCAGGGGCATTTCAATCGCGCGTCCGCCTCGCGGAAACGATGCCAACGGTCGTTCGGGCGCGTTCTGCCGCGCGAGTGCCGGTGCTCTGTCCGGCCCCACCGTGGTCCAGGGGATAGTCTTCTCGGCTCGCCAGCGCTGGCGCATCCGCCCGGTCTGCGCGATGCTGCCCCGCGCCATGAACAAGTCGCTGCTGCTCGCCTCGGCTCTGTGTGTGTTCGCCGCCTGCAAGGGCAACACCTACCGCGTCAACGTCGGCCCAATGTTCGCGCTCGCCAACGGCGACGTCGCCCTGCAGAACGGGGCCGGCGGCCTCTCGCTCGGCGCCAACCAGAACGACGTCGACAGCGAGATCGGGGCCGGCGACACGCAGGCGGCCCCCTATGCGCGCCTCGAGGTCAACAACGACAAGCACCGCTTCCGCGCGCACGGCTTCGGGCTGGACTCGAACAGCACCGGCACGGTGCTCGGCGCCTACGGCGACATCCCGGCCGGCACGTCGGTGACCACGTCGCTCGAGTTCTACGCGATCGCCGCGAACTGGAGCTACCAGCTGCTGCGTTCGCAGGTCTACCGCGTCGGGGCCGGCGCCCAGCTCGGCTACTACTCGCTCGACGTCGCTGCGCGCAGCAACGCGGCTCGCGAGGAGGTCGTCACCGACGTGCTGGTGCCGATGCCGTTCGTCGAGGTCGAAGGCTACCTGGGCCCGTTGACGGTCGGGGCCAACGCGAGCTTCATGAGCGCCGACCTCGGCGACGGCAGTGGCATCTACTGGGATGCAGAGCTCTACGCGCGCCTGCAGGCGACCAAGAACTTCGAACTGCTCGCCGGCTACCGCTACCTGACGATCGACGCCTACGGCGAGGCCACCGGCCGCGACTTCGACGCCGACGTGAACGTGCAGGGCATCTTCGTCACCGCCGGCATCAAGTTCTGATCGTCGGCGCGCGGTCGCGAGCCGGGGCGTCGTGGTCGACGACGACCTTCACGCTCGCGCGCGATCCGGCCATCGCGAACGCGGCCGGCAGGTCGCGCGCGGCGAAGCGATGGCTGATCAGCCGTTCGCCGATCCGCTGCAGCTCGGGATTCGCGGCGAGAAGTGCCAGGGCGCTGCGGAAATCGCCGCAGCGCGAACTCGACAGGCGCAGGCTTCGCGAAGTGATCGCGTCGAGCAGCGGGGACGTGGTGGCGGCCGACGGCTGCACCAGGATCGTGCCGCGTGGCCGCACCAGCGAGGTCTCGCGGCCCGGCACGGGACGGATGGCGGCGTCGACCTCGGCGGCGTTCGCCGCGACCGCGAGGTCCGCGTGCGGCAGTTCGCGTGGGGAGCTCTGCACGGCGATGGCGAGCTCCGCCGGGGAGCCGCGCAGCACTTCGGCGTCGGCCAGCAGCCACGCCGGTGGGGCTGCCACGGGCAGCCAGGCGATCCGCGGGCGTTCGCCACCGTTCGCGCAGCTGGCGTCGAACTCGCTCGCGTCGCGCGGGAACGGTGCCAGCGACAGTTCGTCGACGACCAGTCCGGTCAGCTGCCCCAGACCGCACGACGGCTGGCCGTGCGTCGACTTCAGGTGCACTTCGCGCCGGGCCAGCCGCACCGCGGTGGCCAGCGCGTCGGGGTTGCCGGTCGTGTCGAGCACCGCGTCGAACGCACCGTCGGGCAGGTCGCTCGCACGGTCGTCGACGACGTGCACGTCCGTGGCCCCGAACGTGCGCGCCATCGCCGCGAGCTGCGGGTCGCGCACGAGGGCCACGACGCCGAAGTCCTCGCCACCCTGCGGTCGTTCGGCTCGCACGCCGGCCAGTGCGGCGAGCACCAGCATGCCGAGCCGGCGCGGGCCGAGCACCGCGAGCCGTTCGCCCGCTCGCGGCTGCAGCCGGCGCACCGCGTGCAGGGCGGCCGCGAACGGTTCGACCAGAACGGCAGCGCTGTCGGGCACGTTCGCTGGCACCGGCAGGCACGCGTCGACCGGTGCCAGGAACCACGGGCCGAAGCCCCCGGGAAGGTCGTGGATGCCGAGCGTGCGGCGTGCGGGGCAGTGCGTCGGCAGGCCGCTGCGGCAGAACGGGCAGGCGTCGGCGAGGCCGCGCGCGTGGTGCGAGGCGTTGATCTCGACGACGTACCGCTCGCCGCGTTCGTCGAGCCCGAGCACTTCGTGGCCGATCACCTGCGGCAGCGGGAACGGCAGGTGGTGGCGCGCGAGATCGGTCGAGCAGACGCCGCAGGCGCGCGTACGCAGCAGGCGGTAGCCGGGGCCGAGCTCGAGCCAGCGCTCGCCGTTGCGCCACACGGTGAAGCCGCGCGCGTCGCCGTCGATGCGGTAGCGCGCCGCGGCGAACGTGCGCTCGGCGGTGTAGTCGAGGGCCTCGAAGGTGACGTTCGGCATGGCGTCGTCCGTCAGCGCACCACGTTCTGGCTGCGGTTCTGTCGCTCCAGCACCTTGCCCACGGCCTCGCGCAGGCGGCGCTCCCAGTCGGCGACGGCGGCGTCCGCGCCGAGGGCCTCGACGCTGTCGAGGTCGAGACGCACGGCGACGTCGGGCACGACGCCGTCGGTCTGCAGGCCGGCCCCGTTCGCTTCGAGCACACGCATCGAGCCGAAGCGCAGTTCGGCGCCGTCGGGCCCGATCGCGCTCTGCACGACGGTCTCGGCGCCGGCGGTGCGTTCGCCGATCAGGGTCGCTCCGGCATAGCGCTGCAGGATGCGCGCGGTGTGCTCGGCGGCGCTGCCGGTCATCACGCTGGTCAGCACGACCAGCGGCCGGTCGAAGCGAGGTGCGCGCGGCACCCACTCCTCGTGCATGTAGTACTCGACCTGCATCAGGCCGAACCAGCGCGACTCCGGGTGCGGCGGCGCATAGACGATCGGCACCGCCGAGTTCAGGAAGCGCTCGGCGAGGCGCTGGGCGTTGCGGAACATGCCGCCCTGGTTGCGGCGCAGGTCGAGCACCAGACCGTCGCCGGCGCGGGCATCGTCGATCGCGGCGTCGAGGCCGGCCAGCGCCGCTTCTTCGGCGAAGCTGTCGACGGTGATCCAGTGCCACGGCTCGTTGCGGCGCACGTGGAAGCCACGTCGTTCGCTGCCGAGGTGGCCGAGCGGCGAATGGCGCAGGGCGGTGCCTTGCTGGGGCCGTCGCAGCACGTGCCGGGTCAGCGTGCCGTCGCGCCAGCGCAGCTGCAGTTCGACCGCCGACTCCGGCGGACCCTGCAGCAGGTTGCCGACCAGCGTGAGCACCACCGGGAATCCCTCGACGCGCCACAGCTCGGGATAGTGGTTGCCTGGCGGCAGGTCGTCGGGCGGCATCGGCGCCTGGCCGAGCGGCCAACCGATCACGTGCAGGCGGCCGTCGATCGGCATCACGCGGAAGCCCGGCACGTCGAGCAGCGAGGTCGCGTCGACGGCGTCCTGGGCGAAGCGCTCGGGCGGCACCCACAGCGACACGTGCAGGTCGTTGAGCTCGCTCAGCATGCCGGTCAGCAGGTGGTAGAACTGGTGCGGCGCCCGCGCAGCCGGGACCGCAGCGCGATAGCGCCGGCGCAGTTCGTTCCAGTCGATCGGCCGCTGTCCGAACAGCGGATAGTCGTCGGCGATCTGCTGCCAGTAGAAGTCGAACACCTCGAGCCGTTCGGTCGCGTCGTCGCTCAGCGGATGCAGCCCGAGGCAGCCGGCGAGGCTCGCCGCGGCGGACAGGGCGAGCAGGCGGCCGCGGCCGCTGGGTCGGGATCCTTGGCGCACGGCGGCAGGTTCCCGGTCGGCCGGCACCTGGTCAACCGGCGGTGGTGACCTTCTGCCACTCCATGACCAGGAAGTTCGGCACGCGGCGGAACCGCTCGGCCTTGTCGCTCTGCACGCCGATCGGTGCCGGCTCTTCGAAGTGGCGCAGCACGAACCCCGTGGCCAGCAGCGAGCTCAGGTAGCTGCCGAGCGGGCGGTGCCAGTTGCGGATGCGGATGCCGCGCCATTCGCTCCACACCGGCCGCTCCTGCAGGTAGTGGTCGATGCAGAACCGGCGCGTGCCGTCCGCTTCGATCGTCCACCCGTTGGCGATGGATGCCGTGTTGAAGCTCTGCAGGTTGGCGATCAGGAACGTGCCACCGGGCCGCAGCACGCGGTGCACTTCGTGGATCGCGGCGGTGAGGTCGGGGATGTCGACGAGCGACAGGTAGGCGACCACCAGGTCGAAGGTGCTGGCGTCGAGCGGCAGCGCCTCGGCGTCGGCAACGAGATACCGACCATCGGGATGCAGATGGCGCGCGCGCTCGATCAGCGGCACGGTCGGGTCGATGCCGGTGGTGGTCACGCCACGCGCCTCGAGCTGCCGGCAGAAGCGACCTTCCCCACAGCCGAGATCGAGGCACGTGCCGAAGCCACGGCCGTCGACGCGCTGCAGCATCGGCGCGTCGAGCACGTACTGCCGCCCCCAGTCGCCGTGCTCGCCGATCCCCTCGATCCAGGCCTGCGCCGACTCGCTCCAGCCGTTCGTCTTGGTTCCGTTCGTGTCCATGGTTGGGGTATGGCTGGCTGTTCGAGGGGCGCTGGCGGGCCGAGCTCAAAGAGGGGGCCAAAGACCCCGGCCTCGTCGCCCTTGAACCCTAAGTAACTGCAGGGAATGGTTTAAGCAACGTGTCTTGCCATCGTTCATTATGTCGTGCAAAATGCACACTATGTATCCAAGGCACCTTGCGCTGCCGCAGGCTTCGTTCTTCCTGTTCGGCCCACGCGCGACAGGCAAGACCACGTGGCTGCGCCAGGTGCTGCCCGAGGCTCGCTGGTTCGACCTCGTCACCAACGAGAACTACCTGAAGTACCTGCACGACCCGGGCAGCTTCCGCCGCGAGGTGCAAGCGCTGCCCGTGAACACGTGGGTGGTCGTCGATGAGGTGCAGAAGGTGCCTGCCCTGCTCGACGAGGTGCACGCGCTGATCGCCACGCATGGTCGCCGCTATCGGTTCGCCCTGAGTGGTTCGAGCGCACGCAAGCTGCGCCGCCTCGACGCCAACATGCTCGCGGGTCGGGTGATCAACCGTTCGTTCTTCCCGCTGACGCTCGCCGAGGCGGGTTCGCACACGGCGATCGACGACGTGCTGCGGATCGGCATGCTGCCGGGCGTGCGGTCCGAGCCCGAGATCGCAGTGGACACGCTCGAGGCATACGCCGCGAACTACCTGCGGCAGGAGATCCAGCAAGAGGCGCTGACACGGGATCTCGCCGGCTTCTCGCGCTTCCTGCGCGTTGCCGGGATCTTGAACGGACAGGCCGTGAACTTCAGCAATGTCGCGAACGACGCGCAGGTGAACCGCGTCACGGTGAGTCGGTTCTTCGAGGTTCTCGTCGACACCCTGGTGGGCGTTTGGGTGCCTGCCTGGCAACCGCGTCTGAAGGTCCGCGAGTCGGCGGGTGCCAGGTTCTACTTCTTCGATCCGGGGGTCGTGCGCGCCGTCGCCAACCGTCTGCGGGCCCCCGTGCACGACAGCGAGAAGGGCGCCTTGCTGGAGACCTGGGTGCTGCACGAACTGCGCGCCCACCAGCAACTCGCGCAGTGCGGCGGGGAGATCACGTGGTACCGCACCGGCGGCGGCCTGGAGGTCGACTTCGTATGGAGCGGCGCCGAATACAACGTCGGCATCGAGGTCAAGGCGAGCGAACGTTGGCGCAGCGAGTCAGGTGGGGCGCTGCGCGAACTCCTGCAGCAGAAGGTGATCCGCCATGCGTTGGTCGTCTACCTCGGCGAGCGACCCATGGTCGACGACGGTGTGCACGTGCTTCCGGCGCGGCAGTGGGCGGAGCGGCTGGGTGAGTTCGTGCAGTGAGTCGACGCGCCTTCGCGCCGCTCGGCTCTGGTCCGTATGCGCTGGGCGGCGGCGCGGAAGGGCAAGAACGGGACCTGCCCATGTGCTGGCGATGCCGAACCGGCTCGGCTCCAATCGCGAGATGCGGATCCTGAGGAAGATCGCCGTAACATGGTTGCGATGGCGTGCCGCCAAGCCGCACGCACCGTCGGGGTGTGCGGGGCAGGAGGCTGCCCATGCCGAGTTCGCGCTCGACGTGACCGTGCCGGCCCAGCTGGAGGCCGATGGCGCATCCGGGGGGGGGGGGCTCGCTGCGGTGCAGGTCCTGCCGCATCTCGCCCACAAGCACGGGATCGTACTGAAGCCAGGCACCTCGTTGGCGACACCGACGATCCGCTCCGATGCGCCGCCGACCTTGCGGCTGTCGATGGCGTGCGCGCCCGGGACCGGACCGGCGGTCGTGCACGTGGAGCGTCGCAGCGAACCGGGCGGCAGCCGCGTTCGTCTGGCGAGCTTCACCGTCGATGGCCGTTCGGCGAACGAATGGGTGTTCGAGCTCGCGACGAACGGGACGGGTGACGACGGCTGCCACCGATACTGGCTGACGGCGGCCGGAGACAACCCGGGACCCGTGGTGATCACGGGCCTGTTGCTCGGCGAGGCCCATCGACTCGGGCGGCTGCACGCGTTCGCCAGCTACGCGCATTGCTTGAAGAACGAGGTGCAGAACTTCTCG
>JAEUHU010000023.1 GCA_016793305.1 Planctomycetota bacterium | reverse complement strand
GGCGCCGAGGTTGCACAGCCACACCACGTCGAACGACTGCAGGTCGACCTCGTCGAGGCCGGTGTCGCCGACCACCGCCGTCTCGACGCCGCTCTCCTGCATCTCGAACGCCGCCTGCAGGAAGAACGTCTCGCCGAGCTCCTCGTCGGGCTGGCCGTCGACCAGCAAGACGCGGCTCTTGTCCTGCACCGTCAGCGCCAGCGTGCGCAGGTCGTCGAGCGGGTACTTCTCGCTGGCCTCGAGCTGCGCCTGCACCCGGTGCGGCCCGGCCTGGTGGAACGTGTGGCCGAGCGACACCGCGACGCGTTCGCCAGGCAGCAGCGGCGGCACCGGCAGCACCACGCGACTCTGGCCGTCGACCTCGACGACGAGCGTGCCGGCTGGGGCCGGGTCGAGCCCGAAGTTCTGCACGTCGACGGCGAGCGACGTCGCGACGCCGACCACCGCGAGCCGCCCGAGCAGACGCACGTCGACGACGGCGAGGTTGGTGGCGGGACCACCGCTGCCGAGCACCGAGACCTGGTCCTGGTCGCCCCGCAGCGCGGCGAGGGCCTGCAGCAGGGCTGGCCGCGGCTTGTCGTCGTCGGTGGCCCAGTCGTGCGCGCGCAGATCGGAGACCAGGTAGTAGTGCGTGCGGCCCGCGTCCTTGACCTCGCCGGCGCGCTGGGCGGTGCGCTGCAGCACCGCACCGAGGTCCACCGCGAGGTCGCCGCCCGGCAGTTCCGGCAGCAGCGCGCCGACGTTCCGCGCGAGTTCCGGCCCGACGCCGATCGACCAGCGATCGGGCTGCGCCGGCCGGCTGGTGCGCACCAGCGAGAACAGGTCGCCGGAGCGGTGCGCGCCGAGTTCCTCGGCGAGCTGGCGCACCCGGTCCTTGGCCCGCACGAACAACGTCGTGCTGCCGGCCTGCTGGGCCGTCGACGCGCTGTCGTCGAGCACGACCACATGGTGCGTTCGCGCCGACAGGAAACTGCCGCCGCCGAGCTGCGGCCGGCTGACCAGGAACACCAGCAGCAGCACCGCCAGCGTGCGCAGCAGCAGCACGAGCCACTGCTCCATGCGCAGTCGCCGCTTGTTGCGCTTCATCGCCGCCAGCAGGAACTCCATCGCCGCCCACGGCACCTTCGTGAACCGCCGGCGGTTCAGCAGGTGGATCACGATCGGCACGGCACACAGCGGGACCGCCCACAGCAGCGCCGGATTGAGGAACGTGAAGGCGAGCATCGACGGTCAGCGCTGGTAGATCGGGGCGTTGGCGTAGGGCAGCTGCAGGATCAGCAGGGCGATCGCGGTGCCGTAGACCGCGCCGACGCCGTCGCCCTCCCACGAGCCGTCCTTCTTCTGCTGGCGCAACAGCCACTGCGCCTGCTTCTCGTAGTAGTCGACCCAGTCCTTGCCACCGCGCTGGAACAGCGCCTGCGACCAGTAGAGGTGCGTGTAGAAGTGGTGGCCGGTGTTGTCGACGGAGATCTGGATCTGCCGCTTGCAGTACTGCACCGCCTTGTCGACGAACGGCTGGTCGTCGTAGACGCCGGCGTTGTAGAGCACCGCGACGCCGGCGGCAGTGATCGCCGGCCGCCCGTCGCCGCCGCTGCCGAGGCTGTAGCGGATGCTGCCGTCGGGGTTCTGGCACTTCTTGATGTAGTCGACGGCCTTGTCGATCACCTTCTTGTCGACGATCACGCCGGCCATGCGGCAGGCGCGCAACGCCTGGATCTGCGTCACCGTCACGCTGCCTTCGTCGCCGCCCGAATCGGGCGTGTAGATCCAGCCGCCGGCCGACGACTGCGCGCCGGCGATCAGCTTGACGGCCTTGTCGAGCACACGCTTCAGCTTCTGCTGCTGGTTGCCGTCCTCCTCCATGCCGTAGACGGACGCGAGGTACAGGGTCGCGAAGCCGTGGCCGTACATGCTGCGGCCCTCTTCCGCCGGCACCGAGACGACACCGCTGTTCGGATCCGCGTGGCGCATCAGGAACGCCGCCGAGTCGCGCACCTGCTGCCAGTACCGGCCGCGCGTCGGCGTCGAGCCGCTGGCGACGAACGCCATGCCGGCGAGTCCGGTCATCGCCGCCGGATAGCTGCCGTAGCCGCCGGCGTTGCGCCAGCTGCCGTCGTTCGCCTGGTTGTTCTTCAACCACTCGAGGCCGCGCTGGATCGCGTCGTGCACGGGCTTCGTGACGCCGGGCGGATAGGCCAGGTCCTGGGCGGGCAGCCCGACCGCACCGAGCCAGAGCCCCACGGCGAGAACGCGACAGGTACGCAGGAACGGTGGCATCAGCGTTGTTGGATCGGGACGAGAGCGAGCGGCAGCTGCAGGATGCGCAACGCGATCGCGGTGCCGTAGACCGGGCCGACTCCGTCGCCGACCCAGCTGCCGTCTTCGGCCTGCCGTTCGAGCAACCAGCTGCGCATGGCCTCGTGGTACTCGTCCCAGTCGCGCCCACCGCGCTGGTAGAGCGCCTGGCTCCAGTAGAGATGCGCGTAGAAGTGGTGGCTCGTGGTGTCGACGCGCACCTGCAGGTGGCGGCGGCAGTAGGCGTGCGCCTTCTCGACGAACGCGGCGTCGTCGTAGATCCCAGCACTGTAGAGCGCGGCGATGCCCGCGGCGGTGATCGCCGGGCGGCTCTCGCCGGTCACGCCGGCGCGGTAGCGGATGCCGCCGTCGGCGTTCTGGCTGGCCCGCAGATAGCCGACGGCGCGCTCGATGGCGCGCTTGTCGACGGCGATGCCGGTCGTCCAGCAGGCCCGCAGCGCCTGCAGCTGCGTCACGGTGACGCTGCCTTCGTCCGCGGTCGACTCGGGGTGGTAGTACCAGCCACCTGCCGCACTCTGGGAGCGTTCGATCAGCCGCACGGCGCGCTGCAGCACGCCCTGGATGCGGCGCAGCCGCCGATCGTCCTCCTCCATGCCGTGCACCGAGGCGAGGAACAGCGTGGCGAAGCCGTGGCCGAACATCGGCACCGCGTCCTCGTCGGCGGCAGCGATCAGGCCGGTGTCGGGATGGGCCTCGCCCAGCAGATAGTCGGTCGCCGAGCGCACCGCCCGCCAGTGCGGGCCGCGGGTCGGCGTCGACCCGGACGACAGCAGCGCCATGCCGGCCAGGGCCGTCATCGCCACGGGGGCGGTGCCGTAGCCACCGGCCTCGTGCCAGGCCCCCGACGCGTGCTGGGTGCGCACCAGCCAGGCCAGGCCGCGCTGCGTGGCTGCTGTGGCCGGATCGGACGAAGGGCTCGCGGCGACCGGCGGTGCCTGGGCGATCGCCGGCGCGCCCCCGCACGACAGCAGCAGTGCTGCGGTGAGGTGTCGGGCGAGCGAGCGTGGACCGTTCACGACCGGCCCTCCATGCGCGCGTAGAGGCGCAGCTGTTCGCGTTCGTGCGCCGTGACGTCGCCGGCGGCCTTGCAGAGTTCGACGCGCGCCAAGTGCCAGAGCACCCGGGCTGGCCCGGTCTGCAGCAGCGGCTCGATCGCATCGTACGAAGCGAGAGCGACCCCGAGTTCGACGGTGCCGCCGCGCGCGCGCAGCTTGCCGTCGACGGCCTGCAGCAGCAGTTCTTCGAGCGGCTGCCGGGCTTCGCCCACCGCTGGCGCCGCGCGCAGTGCCGCCGCCAGCGCCAGCTCCGCCTCGTCGACCAGCCCCGCCTGCAGCAGCAGCGTCGCCCGGCGGTGCGGGTCGGGGGTGGTCGCCGCCAGCGCCTGCAGCGCCTCGACCGAACTGAACATCTCGATGCCGCCCTGATGACCGATCGCCAGCCACGGTCCGAGCGTGGTGAGGTTGCTCGGCTCCGGCAACGGCTCGCGACTGGCACCGAACGTCGGCAGCGGCAGGCGACGCAGCCCCGGCTGGCCGGAGACGTGGCAGACGAGCAATTCTCGCTGACCCGGCACCACCACGTGATCACCGACCACGAGGCCGCGACCCCGACCGATCAGCGGGTTGCCGTTCCAGGTCGGCAGCTCGACGGCCCACCTCACCAGGCCGCCGGCGAGACCGATCGCGACGAGGTGCGTCTGCGACAGGGCGAACAGGTCCTCACCGCTCGTGCCGACCAACGTCGTCAGCCGCCCGTACGGCGCGTAGTGTGTGGATGCGTCGACGTACCACAGCAGTTGGCCGGTGCCGACGTCCAGGCACAGCAGCAACTCGCCGTCGCACGGGGCCACGATCACGAAGCCGTCGCGGACCAGCAGGTCGTTGGGCAGGAAGCTGGTCAGCTCGCCCTGCGCGAAGTCGACCTGGGACGCCATGCCGTCGCTGTCGACTCGGCGCTTGCCCCGCGCACGATGGCGCAGCGGATCGATGCGCTCGTAGCGCCGCACCCAACGCAGCTCGCCGAGGAACGCGTCGATCGCGGCGACGCAACCGGCGTTGGTGGCCACCAGCGCGATGCCGCCCTGCACCACGACCTGGCAACCGGGCGCCTTCACGAACGGCGAGCCGCCGCCGTGGATCGGCACGTTCCACATCGGCCGGCCGGTGCGGCGGTCGAGGCACTCCAGCGAGTAGCTGCCGCGGCGCAGCGCCGGCAGCAGCAGGCGTTCACCGAACACCACCGGGGCGGCGAGGAAGGTCACGTCGCGCAGGCCGGCCTCGCCGTCGAGCCACGAGGTCGAGCTCCACAGCACGGCGTCCAGTCCGCGCGGATAGGCGATCAGCTCGCTGGTCTTCAGCACGTCGGCGGTCGCGGCCGCCGTCTTGCGACCGACGACGACGTAGCGACGTTCTTCGTCCTCGACCGGCCGCAGCAGGGCGAAGTCGCTCGCGGCGATTCGCAACCGCGGCTGGCCGTCGCGCGCCGCCGGCGGCTCGTCGAGACCGTCGCTCTGCAGCCGCTGCACGCCGCTGGCCGCGTCTGCGATGCGCAGGCGGAAGTGCTCGAGGAAGACGGCTTCCGGGGCTTCCTCGCCCTGGCCATCGCGAAGACCGAAGTAGACCCAGGTCGACGGGCCATAGCGACCCGCGTGCGGCATAAGGTTGGCCGGCTGCCCCTCGCCGAAGAAGATGCGGCGCTCGTTGTTGCGCGTCTTCGGGTCGGCGTAGGGCTCCGGGTTGCGGAAGCGATACTGCCACAGCGGCACCAGCGTGTCGGTCGTCGACGACAGCCAGGACGGGCCGCGGCTCGTCGTGGTTCGTTCGATGCGCTGCAGATCGCCGACGAACAGGGCGCTGCCCGGCAGGTCCACGATCGTCTGCAGTTCGCCCTGCAGGCGCAGCGACTCCGCCGGGAACCGCGTCGCGAGCTCCTGCAGAGCCTCGTGGGCGGACTGCACTTCGCCGACCAGGCGCAGGCAGACGGCGATCTTGAAGCGGCACCAGACCTCGCGCACGCCGACCTGCTGGCGCCGCACCGCCGGATAGATCTCGAGCAGGTCGCGGAACACCTGCACGGCGCTGCGATAGCGGCCTTCCTGCATCAGCCGGTCGCCGAGCAGCAGCATGGCGCGGCCGGCGGCGGCAGTGGCGAAGTAGCGATGCACCACCTGTTCGAGCGCCTGGCTCGAGCCGTCCAGCAGGGCCGCATCGAGTTGCTCCTTCGCCGCCACTTCGTGGACCGCCGCGTAGAGCTCGAGGCCGGCGTCGGGCATGCGCGCCAGCATCTCCTGGCACAAGCGCCGCACCGGCCGATACAGACGTCGGTCGGAGCTGAACACGGCGTTGCGCGTGTCCCGTTCGTGCGGTCGCTGGCCAGGGCGGGCGGCCGCATGGCCGTCGCCTTCGGGTGGCGTTGCGTCCGGTGGCTTGCCGTCGGCCGGCGGTGCTGGCCGTGGATCGCTCGAGCCAGGCGCCACCGGTGCGGTCGGGGTGCCGCCGTCCTCGGGCCGTTCGGCGATCACCTCCAGCGTGCGACCCTCGATGACGTCCTGCAGCACCTGGATCGTCGCCTCGAAGTTGGCGCGATCGAGGAAGCCCTGCGCCTGGCGCAGGTAGCGATCGATGTTCGGGTTCTCGAACATCTCGACGGGCCGTCCGGGATCGTCGCCCTCGGCGGGGTCCTGGGTCGCAACTTCCGGCCCGCCCTTCGTGATCCTGACCGTCACCTGCTGGGCCGCACCGTAGCTCGCGATCGCAGCGGCGACGGCAACGGCGATCCAGGGCGAGGCATGCACGGGCTGGGTTCCTTTCCTGCGGGGCGCGAGCCGACCGGTGCGATTGGCCGGCGGTTTCGCGTGGGGGTCCACGCGCAATCTACGGACTGCGTCCCCCGACGGCGAGGGGGGCCGTTCCATTCCCCGACGCAACGCCGATCGCGACGGCGACCAGCGAACCACCGGGAACATCGTTTCGTTCCGCTCGTCCGAGCCCCTCGCCGCCGCGACCCCTCCCTGCCTAGACTCCCTGCGGATGAACGCCCCGACGCTGCTGCGTGCCACGTTGTTCGGCACGGTCCTCGCCGCCTTCGCTCCGGCCCAGGCCTGGAACGACGAACAGCTGGTGGCGGCGTGTGCCGGCTTCCAGGCCGACCAGACCACGGCGCGACTGCTGCAGGTCGGCACGCTGCTCGGGCAACGCGAGCAGGCGCTGACCGCGATGATCGCCCGCATCCACGGCGACCACCGGGAATACCGGCTGAAGGTCGACCGCCTGCTCGACGAACTGAGCGATCCACGCTGGCAGGTGCGCGAGAACGCCGAGCGCACGCTGATCGAGGTCGGCAGCCGCGCCTACACGGTGATCCAGGAGCGGCGCGACAAGTTCGCGGTACTGGAACAGCACATCCGCTGTCGCCGCATCCTCGACGCGCTCGACGCGAAGGGCACCGAAGCCGAGACCCGCGAGCGCCTGCTGCTGCGTGGCCTCGTGACCACGGCACTGCATCTCGATGCCGAACCGCGGCTCGCGCGCGCGCTGCGCAGCGCCATCGGCCACGCCGAGTCGAGCATCGCCGACGGAGCAGTCCGGGCCCTCGGGCGCATCGGCACCGACGACGACGCCGACGCGCTGGCCCAGACGATCGGCTACAAGAACGGCATGCACCGCGCGGCCTGCCTCGCCGCGCTGGGTCGCATGAACGGAGCCAAGGCCCTCGGCTACTGTCGCACGCTGCTGCTCGGCCCCCCGGCCCCCGAAGGGCCGCTCGCCGGCGTCAAGCTGACCCGTTCCGAGGCCCATCTGCTGGTGCGCACGCTGCACGCCCGCACCGACGCGGGTGCCTCGGCCCTGCTCGACGAGGTCGCCCGCGCTCTTGATCCACTGCTGGCCGCCACCGCCAGGACGAGGGTTCCGGACGGTGGCGGCACGACGTCGGTCCAGTGCACCTTGCCCGACCGATCCAAGGTCGACGGCAAGTTCGCCGGCCTGCTCGGCGATTCGCTGCTGGTGCGCGACGCGTTCGAAGGCCTGCCGCAGGCCGAGCTGCCGTTCACCGAGTGCGACACGCTCGACTTCCCGGGCAACCAGCCGCAGGCGATCGAGGGTGTGCGGGTGTTCCTGAACCAGGGCAGCCTCGTGGTCGGCCAGGTGCTGCGCATCGACGCCGACGCCGTGGTGCTGCGTTCACCGCGCTTCGGCGAACTGAACCTGCCGCGCAAGGAGGTCCAGGGCATCGCCTTCGACCCGACGCTCGATCGCCTCGTCGGTGGCTCGAACGAACACGACCGGGTGCGCGACCGCGACGCCAAGTCGCTCGACGGCGCGATCGTGCGCGCCGACGCGACCACGCTGGTGCTGCGGCAGGCCGACGGCAAGGAGACGCCGATCCCGATGGCGACGGTCGCCGGCTGCCTGTTCGTGCGGCCGCGTGCCGTCGAGCCGGACAACACGTCCTACACGCGCGTCGATCTGGTCAGCGGCGAACGGCTGATCGGCTTCGTCGGCGACAACAACGGCGAAGCGCTCGCCGTCGCCGTGCCGCAGCTCGGCGCCGCGGTGATCCCGTTCGCGCAGGTGCTGCACCTCGAGACCAGCGTCGGCGGCGGTGCCATGTGGGGCTTCACGCTGATCGCCGACTACGCCGAGAACCGCGTCGTGGAGATCGACGACCAGGGGCGCACCACGCTGGTGCTCGAGGAGATCTACGGCGTCTGGGACGCCGAGTGCCTCGACAGCGGCAACCTGCTGCTGACCGAGTTCGCGATGAGCCGCGTGCAGGAGGTCGATCGCAAGGGCAACCTGATCTGGAGCTTCGAGGAGTTGAAGAACCCCTACGACGCCGACCGCCTGCCCAACGGCAACACGCTGATCGCCGACACGTTCGGCAGCCGCGTCATCGAGGTCGATGCGAAGGGCACCATCGTCTGGTCGTTCGCGAAGGACATCCGGCCGTTCGACTGCGATCGCCTGCCGAACGGCAACACGCTGATCGCCGACGTGCTGAAGGACCGCGTCATCGAGGTCGACACGAAGGGCGAGATCGTCTGGGAGGTGCGCGGGATGCCGTTCGCGCACGACGCCGACCGGCTGCCCAACGGCAACACGCTCGTGACGCTGCGCAACAAGGGCTCGGTCGTCGAGGTCGATCGCGACGGCAAGGTGGTGCAGGAACTCACCGGGCTGCTGTCGCCGAGCGATGCCGACCGGCTGCCGAACGGCAACACGCTGGTCGCCGAGAACCAGCAGGTCCGCGAGTTCGACCGCCGCGGCAACGAGATCTGGAAGAAGGAGATGGCCTGGGCGGTCGAGGTCAATCGCTACT
>JAEUHU010000004.1 GCA_016793305.1 Planctomycetota bacterium | reverse complement strand
GTCGGGGAACAACCCGCCCGCGAATGCGCGCCGCCTGCAGGTGCTGTTCCTCGGCGCGCCGACGCGGAACGGTCCGCACCACGATCCGATCACGCGCTACGCGACGCTGAAGAAGGGCCTCGGCACCGCCGGCATCGACCTCACCTACAGCGAGGATCCCGCGCGCGCCTTCACGACCGAAGGCCTGCGACCGTTCGACGCAGTGCTGCTCTACGGCAACTGGGACCAGCAGGGTGTGCTGCCCGAGGCGCAACGCAAGGCGCTGTTCGCCTACGTCGAGAACGGCGGCGGCTTCGTGCCGGTGCACTGCGCGTCGGCGTGCTGGGGCCGGTCCCCGGAGTTCGTGCGGCTGGTCGGCGCGCGCTTCCTGCGCCACGGCGGCGAGGAGTTCGCGGTCGACAACGTCGCGAAGGACCACCCGGTGCTGACCGGCCTGCCGTCGTTCCGCGCGTGGGACGAGACCTACGAACACGACGAACAGGCCGGCGATCGCGTGATCCTGCAGCGCCGCGGTGACGAGCCGTGGACGTGGGTGCGCACGCAGGGCAAGGGCCGCGTCTTCTACACCGCGTCGGGCCACGACCATCGCGTGTGGGACAAGGACGAGTTCCAGCAGCTGCTGCACAACGGCATCCTGTGGGCCGTCGGCGACGACAAGCGGGCCCTGCTCGCCGACCTGCAGCTGCCGCAGCTCGAACAGGAAGAGGTGTCGCTGCCGGGCTACCGCGAGCGCCGCGAGATCACGCGGGCGCAGAAGCCGCTGTCGCCCGAGCAGTCGCAGAAGCTGGCGACGGTGCCGGTCGGCATGCAGCTGCAGTTGTTCGCCAGCGAGCCGGACATCGTCAATCCGATCCACGTGGCGTGGGATGCGCACGGCCGCGCCTTCGTCGTCGAGACCGTGGACTATCCGAACAACCTGCAGAAGGGCGACCTCGGCCACGACCGCATCACGGTCTGCGAGGACACCGACGGCGACGGCAAGGCCGATCGCTTCACGCGCTTCGCGGAGCAGCTGTCGATCCCGACCTCGCTCTGCTTCGCCGACGGCGGCGTGATCTGCACGAACGGCAGCGACGTGCTGTTCCTGCGCGACGCCGACGGGGACCTGCGCGCCGACGAGCGGCGCGTGCTGTTCACCGGCTTCTCGATGGGCGACACGCATGCCGGTGTGTCGAACCTGCACTGGGAACGCGACGGCTTCGTCTACGCGACCGTCGGCTATTCCGGTTTCCGTGGCGAGGTCGGCGGGGAGCAGCACGACTTCGCGCAGGGTGTGTTCCGCTTCCGTCCGGACTGCAGCAAGCTCGAGTTCTTGCAGCACACGACGAACAACACCTGGGGGCTCGGCACCAACGCCGCCGGCGACCTCGTCGGTTCGACCGCGAACGGCAATCCGAGCTGGTTCCTGACCTTCGCCGACAGTGCCTACGCACGCGCCGGCATGCAGCCGCACACCACGCCGCGCGCCGACGACGACCCGCCGTTCTTCCCGTCGTCGCGCGACATCCGCCAGGTCGACTTCTTCGACCGCTACACCGCGGCCGCCGGCCACGCGATCTACACCGCGACCCGCTTTCCGGCCGAGTATCACGAACGCGCCGCGTTCGTCTGCGAGCCGACCGGCAAGCTGGTGGCGACGTTCCACCTCGAACGGCACGGCGGCGGCTTCCGCGCCGTGCAGTCGCCGAACAACCTCTACAGCTCGGCCGACGCGTGGAGCGCGCCGGTGTGCGCCGAGGTCGGTCCCGACGGGGCCGTGTGGATCTGCGACTGGTACAACCTGATCGTGCAGCACAACCCGACGCCGAGCCGTGGTTCGGCTGGCGTCGACGCGAAGAACGGCCGCGGCAACGCCTACGAGACGCCGCTGCGCGACACGCGGCACGGCCGTATCTGGCGCGTGTTCCCGGCCGATTCGAAGGACGAAGCGCCGCCGGCGTTCGCGCGCAGCAAGGACGCGCGGACCGCGGACCTCGCCGACCTGGTCGCCGGCCTCGACCACGCCAGCCTGGCGTGGCGCCTGCACGCGCAGCGGCTGCTCGGCGAACGGGGCGACCGGACGATGCTGCCGATCCTCGCAGGGCTGGCGGCGAAGGGTTCGCAGGCGAGCCCGCACGCGCTGTGGCTGCTGGCGGCGAACGACGCGCTGGGCGACACGCTGCTGGCGACGGCGCTGCGTTCGCCGCACGAACCGACGCGGCGCGCCGCGCTGCAGCTGGCGAACGTCGCGGTGCTGAAGAACGTGTTCGTCGGCGACGGCCCGCTGCCGCTGGCTGGCCGCGAGCTCGCCGAGCTGTTGGTGCGCCTGTGCGAAGCGGCCACCGATCCGGCGATCGGTGCTTCGATCCTGCGCACCGGTCAGGCGGCCGAAGCGGCGATCTTCGACGACGTGACGCTGCGCGATGCGTGGCAGATGGCGGCGCGTCGCCATGCGGACACCGTGCTCGCGACGGCCAAGGCCGCCGGCATCCAGCTCGGTGCGCGAGCCGAGCCGACCAACCTGCTGCCGAACGGCGCGTTCGACGACGCCGACGGCGAACGGCCGCGCGGCTGGACCGACCTGCGCGTCTACAGCGGAGCGGGCGCCGACCAGGTCACGTTCGAGCGCGACGCGACCGGCGGCCGCGACGGTTCCCCGGCGCTGCGGGTGCGCACGCCGGCGCGCAGCGACTGCGGCATCGCCGCGCTGGTCGCGGTCAAGGGCGGCACGCGCTATCGCCTCAGCGGCTGGATCAAGACCGAGGACGTCACCACGCCGCGCGGCGCCGACGGCGTGATGTTGAACGTGCACGGCGGCGTGCGCACCGAAGGAGTGAAGGGCACGCAGGACTGGACGCGCGTGCAGGCCGAGTTCGACGCCGATGCGGACGGCGAGCTCGTCGTGCACTGCCTGTTCGGTGGCTACGGCGGGGCCAAGGGCACGGCCTGGTTCGACGACGTCTCGCTGGTCGCGGTCGGCAGCGGCAACACGCTGGCGGGAGCGCTCGAAGGCCTCGCCGAACGCCTGGGTGCGAGCCCTCCCGCCGCCGCGGCGCCGGCCCGCACGTTCGCGATCGACGCCGCCGTGCACGAGCGCGGGGCGGCGGTCTACGCGCTCACCTGCATCGCCTGCCACGGCCTCGACGGCCGCGGGGTGCCGCCGATGTTCCCGCCGATCGACGGCTCCGAATGGCTGGTCGGCGACCCGTCGCGCGCGATCGACATCGTGCTGCACGGCCTGATGGGTCCGATCACCGTGCGCGGCACCAACTACAACAGCTTGATGGCGCCGCTCGGCAGTACGCTGAGCGACCAGGAGATCGCCGAGGCGCTCACCTACGTGCGCCAACGCTGGTCGAACGACCAGCCGCCGGTGACCGCCGACCAGGTGAAGGCCCGCCGCAGCAAGCACGCCGGCCGCACGACCCTGTGGACCGCCGCCGAGCTCGACAAGTAGGGCGCGCCCAGAACCAAGCCCGCCGTTCCCCTTCCACTCGTTCTCCGATCCTCGTCCGCTCCCGACCATGAAGAAGCAACGCGCCGCGATCATAGGCCTCGGTTTCGGTGCCGAGTTCCTTCCGATCTACCAGAACCATCCCGACGCCGAGATGTACGCGATCTGCCAGCGCGATCCGAAGCGCCTGGACGCGGTCGGCAAGGCGTTCGGCGTCGACAAGCGCTACACGCGCTACGAGGACCTGCTGCGCGACAAGGACGTCGACTTCGTCCACATCAACACGCCGATCCCCGACCACGCGAAGATGACGCTGCAGGCACTCGAAGCCGGCAAGCACGTCGCGTGCACCGTGCCGATGGCGACCAGCGTCGACGACTGCCGCCGCATCGTCGAGCTGCAGGAGCGCACGAAGAAGAAGTACATGATGATGGAGACCGTCGTGTACTCGCGCGAGTTCCTGTTCCTGCAGGAGCTGCTGCAGAAGGGCGAACTCGGCAAGCTGCAGTTCCTGCAGGCGAGCCACCAGCAGGACATGGACGGGTGGCCGGGCTATTGGCCGGGGCTGCCGCCGATGTACTACGCGACGCACTGCGTCGGGCCGGTGCTCGGGCTGCCGCGCAAGGACGCCGAGTACGTGTCGTGCTTCGGAAGCGGCACAATCCGCAACGAGATGGTCTCCATCTACGGGTCGCCGTTCGCCGTCGAGACCGCGCACGTGAAGCTGCGCCACAGCGACCTGTCGGCGCGCATCGTGCGTTCGCTGTTCGACGTGGCTCGGCAGTACCGCGAGAGCATCGATGTCTACGGCACCAAGAAGGCGTTCGAGTGGCCGCTGGTCGAAGGCGAGAAGGCGGTGCTGCACACGGCCAAGCGCCCCGAGCACCAGATCCCGGAGCTCGTCGAAGTGCCGGACTACGCGCGCCTGCTGCCCGAGGGCATCCGCAAGTTCACCACGAAGGGCGTCTACGACCTCGCCGGCAACGAGCACCTGTCGTTCACGCAGGGCGGCGGCCACGGCGGCAGCCACCCGCACCTCGCGCACGAGTTCCTGCGGGCGCTGGTCGAGGACCGCGAGCCGTGGCCGAACGCGCGCCAGAGCGCCAATTGGACCTGCGTCGGCATCCTGGCGCACGAGTCGGCGATGCAGGGCGGCGTGCGCAAGGACCTGCCGAGCTGGACGCTCAGCGGCTGAGCCATGACGACCACGCTGCCACGGCTCGGCTTCTCGTTCCTCTACTTCGGGCCGCGGCTCGACGAGGCGCTGCATCGTTGGTTCCCGCGGCTCGTGCACCACGGCTACGCGGCGGCCGAACTGCCGGTCGTCGGCGCCACGGCGGCCCAGCTGGCGGCGACGCGCAAGGCGCTCGCGGCCAGCGGGCTCGCCGCCACCGCGGTCGGCTTCGCGACCGCCGAGGCGGACCCGCTGTCGCCGGACGCCGCGGTGCGCAGCAAGGCGGTCGATCACCTGGTGCGCCTCGCCGAGCACACCGCTGCCCTCGGCGGCGACGTGCTGGCCGGACCGATCCACTCCGCCTACGGCCGGTTCTCCGAACAGCCGCCGACCGCCGACGAGTTCCAGCGCTGCGCCGACGTGCTGCGCGCCGCGGGCGAACGCAGCAAGCCGCTCGGCGTGCGTCTCGCGGTCGAGCCGCTGAACCGCTTCGAGTGCTACTTCCTGAACACCGCCGCGGCTTGTGCGGCGCTGGTGCACGCGGTCGCGCACCCGAACGTGGTCGGGGCGCTCGACACACACCACGCGCACCTCGAGGAGAACGACCTGGTCGAGGCGATCCACGCCATGCGCGACACGCTCGGCCACGTGCAGCTGTCGGAGAACCACCGCGGGACGCCCGGCACCGGCCAGGTGGACTTCCCCGGCGTGCTGCAGGCGCTGCGCACGATCGACTACCGCGGCTGGCTCGTCGTCGAGGCCTTCTCGCGGCACGACCCCGCGTTCGGCAGCGCCCTGCGCATCTGGCGC
>JAEUHU010000551.1 GCA_016793305.1 Planctomycetota bacterium | reverse complement strand
TGCAGCGCGGCGAGATCGTCGGCCTGCTCGGCCCGAACGGCGCGGGCAAGACCACCACGTTCCGGATGGTCGTCGGCATGGTGGCTCCCGACGCCGGCTCGGTGGAGATCGACGACCAGATCGTCACCCGGCTGCCGATGTTCGAACGTGCCCGCCGCGGCCTCGGCTACCTCGCGCAGCAGGAGTCGGTGTTCAAGAAGATGTCGGCGATCGACAACATCCGCTGCGTGCTCGAGGCGCGCGGCCTGCGCAAGAAGGACCGCGAGGAGCGCGCCCGCGAACTGATGCACGACCTGCAGCTGATGCACGTCGCCGACTCGATCGCCGAGCGCATGTCGGGCGGCGAGAAGCGCCGACTCGAGATCGCCCGGGCGCTGGCGACCGACCCGAAGCTGCTGCTGCTGGACGAACCGTTCGCCGGCGTCGATCCGATCACCATCGAGGAGATCCAGCACATCCTGGCGGCGCTGGCGCGTTCGGGCATCTCGATCCTGATCACCGAGCACAACGTGATCGCCACGCTGCGCATCACCCACCGCGCCTACATCATCAACGAGGGCAAGGTGATCGCCGAGGGCGACGCCCAGCAGATCGTCGCCAACGAACAGGTGCGCGCGGTCTACCTGGGCAGCTCGTTCGGCGAGGGCATCACCGAGGAAGAGGAACGCGGTCTCGACCTGGAGTGAGCCCGATCGCGTCGGCGCATCCCGGCTGCGCATTCGGCACCCTATCGCGACTTCCGGTCGTGTGGCATGCTCGCGCGTCGAGGATCCCATGCGCACGCTCCTGGTCGGCCTCTCGCTGCTCGCTCCCGCGGTCGCCCAGGGGCCCTTGCAGGCGACACTGCTCGCCCTGCAGCCGATCGAGGCCGAATGGACCTCGGTCCCGCCCGGCACACCGGGGGCGCTGGTCAGCGTGCCGGCCGGCGCGATCACGCGTGCCGAGGTCCACGCCCCGGCCGGCCAGAACTGGGCGACCTTCGACTGCAGCATCGCTCCGCTCGGCGGTGGCGTGCGGGTGCTCGCGACGTCGGTGGTGTTCCCCCCCGGCTCCGAGCTGGCCGAGACGCGGGCCGACCTGCTGCTGCTGCTGTCGGCGCCGCAACCGATCACGGTGGCGCTCGACCTGCACGTGGCCCACTTCGGCGACACGCCGTCGCCCGCCGGGTTCCGGATCGACATCGGCGACGACGGCTCGGACGAACTGGACAGCAGCAGCCCGGAATGCTGCGGCTCGGTGCGCCGCCGCGCCGTGACCACGACCGTCGGCCCGAGCGGCCTCTCGGTCCGGATCCGCAGCACCAACACGATGGGCGCCTCGCCTCAAGGGTTCGACCTCTGGATCGACGCCGAGCCGTGGCACCCTGCGGCGACCCCGATCTCCTCCGCCTGCAACGCACTCGCCACCAAGCTGCCGCCGCAGGGCTACTACCAGGGCAACTACCAGATGGCGGTGCTGCCCCCGGTGAGCCCCTTCGAGTTCGCCCTGCTGCGCGCCGCCGGGCTCGGCCCATTCGACCTGTTCGTCGTCAGCGCCGATCCGGGCACGGTGCCGCTGACCTTGCCGGCCCCGCTGCCCGGCCCGTGCGACCTGCTGACCAACCTCGTGTTCGCGATCCCGGGCGAGCCGACGATCCTGTCGCCGGCCCGCAGCGGGTTCGAACTGCGGGTGCCGCCGCTGCCGCTCGGGCTGGTCCTCTACGCCCAGCACGTCAGCGTCGAGAACGAAGTGGCACCGTTCGCCTTCGGCACGACGAACGTGGTTCGCATCGACACCTGATCGGCCGGCGGAGCCGCCGCGACCACCAGAGCCGGCAAGGAGCCCGACTCCGGACGAAGCCTCCCGAAACGAAAAGACCCGGCCAGGGAAGGCCCTGGCCGGGGTTCGCGGAGCCCTCTCCGCGATGGCAAAGGATGTCCTTGGCGAGCTACGCGGCGCTGGCGCCACCGCGTCCTGGCCCGCTTCGATCAGCCTTGCAGGAGCTGCAGCGCCGACTGGGGCTGCGCATTCGCCTGCGACAAGATCGAGATCGACGCCTGCTGCAGGATGTTGTTGCGGGTCAGCTCGGCCGTCTCGTAGGCCACGTCGACGTCGCGGATGCGGCTCTCGGCGGCGCTGAGCGACTCGCTGGCGACGCCGAGGTTGGCGATCGTCGACTGCAACCGGTTCTGCAGCGAGCCGAACCGGCCACGCAGCTGCGACACCGAGTTGATCGCCGAGTCGATCTGCGTGATGGCGAACGAGGTGCTGCCACCCGAGCCGACGTCGACCGAGTTGAGGCCGAGCGTCGTCACCAGGGCCGGGGTCAGCGACACGTTGAGGCTGTCGATGCCCGACGCGGTGTTGATGCCGACCTGGAACGTCACCGTGCTCGCCGAGCCGTCCAACAGGCGGATGCCGTTGAACTCGGTCGACTGGGCGATGCGGTTGATCTCGTTGACGAGGCTGTCGAACTCCTCCTTGATCGTGTTCTTGTCCGCGGTCGAGGACGAGCCGTTGGCCGACTGGATCGCCAGCTCGCGCAGGCGCACCAGGATGTTGCTGACCTCGTTGAGCGCGCCTTCGCCGACCTGCACCAGGGAGATGCCGTCGTTGGCGTTGCGCGAGGCCTGGGCGAGCGAACGGACCTGCGAACGCAGGCGCTCGCTGATCGCGAGGCCGGCGGCGTCGTCCGCCGCGGTCGAGATGCGCAGACCGGTCGACAGTCGCTGGTAGTTGCGAGCGAGACGCGTCGTCACCTGCGCGGTGTTCCGCTGCGCGTTGATCGACGCGATGTTCGTGTTGACTCTGAGACCCATGTTCCTTCCTTTGCCTTTTCCGTGATTCGCCGAGTCGCGCCGCGGCCTTTGCTCCGCGGTGCCACCGTCATGATCGGACCGATGTCATCGGGCTTGAGAGGCGGGGTCGTGATTTCCGCTCCGTCGGCCGCGGCCAAGCCTCCGACGACACCGACGCGATCGCTCCAAGTGACGTCGCCGTCCACACCTGCGAAGCCTCGTCCCGAAGCGATACGGGATTGTCCGGAGGCTCGTTGCCATGGGCGGCTCCGCGGGACCGGAGCCACCCGGCTGGCTCATCGGGGCGCGCCCGAGCGCGCCAGCACTTCGTCGCGGTCGACCGCGTGCAGCAGCGCCTCTTCCTGGGTGACCAGGTGGCGGCTCAGCAGCGAGCGCAGCGACACGTCGGTGGTCTGCATGCCGAGGCTGCGGCAGCGCTGCATGATCGCCGGCAGGTCCTGGAGGTTGCCCTTGCGCACCGCAGCGCGCACGGCGCCACTGCCGACCAGCACCTCGACGACCGGCACCCGGCCGGCGCGGTGCGAGCGGTGCAGCAGGCTCTGTGCCATCGCCGCGCGCAGCACCCTGGCGAGCCGCGTGCGTTGGCGCGCGCGTTCCTCGAGCGGGGCCATGGCGACCAGCTCGGTCAGGGCACCGACGATCGAACCGGCTTCCACACCGGCCAGCACGAGGCAGCCCGATTCGGCGGCGGCCAGCGCCGCCTCGACGGTCGCCTGGTCGGACAACTCGGTCACGACCACGACCTCGGCGCCGGTCGCCATCGCCTGGCGCACACCGTCGGCCGCGGTCGCGACGTGCGTGCCGACCTCGCGTTGGTGCAGCATCGCGGCCGCACTGCGATGCACGAACTGGATCGACGGCTCGATGGTGACGATCTGACGCGACGGATCCTGCGCCATCGCCTCGACCATCGCCGCGATCGTCGTGCTCTTGCCGCCGCCGAAGAACCCGGCAACCAGCACGAGCCCGCTGCGGCAGCGTGCGAACGCCGCCACCTGCTCGGGCAATTCGAGCGTCGCGAGCTCCGGCGGCGCCTCCGGCACGGGCCGCAGCACCAGCGAGCTCTGGCCGAACGCCTCGGCGATCGTCGCGCGATAGCGTCGGCCGCTGCGCGCGACGTAGAGCACTTCGACGTGGCCGCGGGTCGCCAGCTGCTGCCGGTGGTCGGCGAACATCATGTCGCGCGTCAGCTCCTCGACGTCGCCGGCGCTCACCGGCGTCTCGTCGCCGCCGACGAAGCGGCGCTGCACGCGCAGGGCGGGTGCTCGGCCCGGCACCAGGTGCAGGGCAGACGCGCCGACGCGGGTCATCGCCGCCAACAGGCTCTCGAGTCGTTTCGTGTCCACTGGTTCACCTCGCGTTCTGTTGCAGGTCCTTGGTGCGCTCCAGCAACCACGCCTTCTCCTCGGCGCGGGCGAAGACGTCCTCCATGCGGACCTTGCCGGCGGTCAGCAGCTCGAGCAGCGAATGGTCGAGCGAGTGGCCGACCCGGCGGTCCTCGGTGCGCAACAGCAGACCGAGGTCGTTGAGGTCGCCTTGGCGCACCACCTCGCGAACCGCGTCGTCGACCAGCAGCAACTCGGTCGCGACCACCGAACCGGCGTGCTCGACGTCGGGCAGCACATGGCGCACCAGCGCCGCGCGCAGCACCGCCGCCAGCGACGCGCGGACGCGGCCGAGGTCGTAGACCGGGTAGAAGTTCAGGATGCGGGCCAGCGCGGCGGTGACGTTCGCCGCGTCGAGGTAGGCGATCACCATGCGGCCACCCTCCGCGGCGCGCAGGGCCACCTCGAACGTCTCGGCACTGCCGACGTCGCC
Source organism: Planctomycetota bacterium (assembly GCA_016793305.1). The sequence goes on along the minus strand of JAEUHU010000551.1, from coordinate 891 downwards.
GACCACCAGCACGTCCGGGTCCTCGCTGACGACGCTGCGCAGCGCTTCGGCGCGCTCGCCCGACGTCAGCCCGAAGCGACGGCGCAGCACCAGCGCGCCTTCCTTGGGCAGCGCCATCGGCTCGTCGTCGACGACGACCACGTAGTGGGTCGGATCGCCCGCGACCTGGTGCACCAAGGCGGAGAGCACTTCGCCGCGCCCGAGACCCCGTTCGCCGACCACCAGCACGAGGCCCTTGCCGCTGCGCACCGCGTCACCGATCGGCGCCGGCACGCCGGCCGACGCCAACGTCGGGATCGTCGCGAGTGCGAAGGTCACGCGCACGGCGACCCCTTCGAACTGGCGGAACGCGGTCGCAGTGCCGCGGCCGACGCCGTCGACCAGCCATGGCCGCACGACGAACTGACGATCGGCCAGCGACTCGAGCACGTCGGGACCCATCGTCTCGCGCACGAAGTCCCAGACTTCGGGACCTCGCAGCGCTTCGGTGGTCAGTTGCCGCCAGCTGGCCCCCTGCCGGATGCGCACCGGCGAGCCCTCGCTGACCACGATCTCGGTGGCACCGTTCTGTTGCGCGGCGGCCAACAACGACGACGACGCCAGATCGATCGGTGCGATGGCGGCCCTGCGCAGCTCAGCCCGCTCCCGCTGCAGCGCCAGCAGCCGCTTCAGGTTCGATTCCGTGAGCAGGCCCTGTTCGACCAGGATCTGGCCCATCGGGCGATTGCCGCCCGTCAACGCCTGGATCGCCAGACAACGCTCCAGCCCGGTTTCGTCGACGACCCCACCCTCGAGCAGGATCGCACCCAATCGGATCTCGTCCATTCGCCGGCTTGCCTCCGCTCGGCGAGACATCGGTCACACGGACGGTTCCGCTTGAGGCAGAACGGG
>JAEUHU010000521.1 GCA_016793305.1 Planctomycetota bacterium | reverse complement strand
GACTTCCTGCGCCATCGGCAGGCCGCGCGCGCGCGCCGCCTGCAGCAGCTTGTTGTGGTCGGGCACGCCCGGGTTGGCGACGAACAGGTCGACCCCGTCGAGCAGCGCTTCGTCCTCACGGCCGAGCTGCCAGTCGAGGCGGCCGCCGTTCCGGCTGGCGACGTCGGCCAGCGCTGCGCGCACCGCCTGCAGGTCGTCGCCGGCACTCTTGTCGGCGATCCGCACCGTCCAGCCCGCGTTCGCGAGGTAGCGAACGGCCTCGCGACCGCCGCCGAACCGGCCGAGGCCGTGTACCAGCGCGATCGCGCCGGCGCGTGGAGGGCGCGAGGGCGAGGGGCTCATCGGGAGGCGCGCGCCGCCAGCGCCCGTTCGGTGATCGCCGCCCGTTCGGCGTTGCCGAGCTCCGACTCGTTGCGGGCCTGGGCGTCGGTGTGCGGCACGTCGATGGTGATCGTGGTGTCGCCGGTGCCGCCCAGCAAGCCGGTGCTCCCCAGCAAGCCGGTCGCCAGTTCGATCGGCAGGTCGAGCGGGAACAAGAACGGCGGGGCCGGTGGCGCGATCGCGACCTCGCGGCTCGCGGGGCGTCGGTACCAGTCGGGTTCGCCGTCGCGGTCGGCGGGGATCGCGTCCCAGCGGGTCACCCCGTAGTAGCGGAACTTCAGGCTCTCGGCCGCGGTGAGACGGCCGTCGACGAAGACGCGGTGGCGCTCGGGGTTGTCGATGTGCAGTCGTGGGCCGGTGCAGCTGCTCGCCAGCACGATGGCCAGCAGCAGCGGCGGAGCGGAGAGCAGGCGGACCGCGGACCGGGAGCGCATCAGGCCGATGGATCCGGACCGGGATGCCGGTTCCGGGTTGAGGGCGGGAACTGATTCAGGCGACTGATTCAGGCGGCTGATTCAGGCGAACGACCCAGCTTCTCGGGGGAGAAGCTGGCGGAGAGGGGGGGATTCGAACCCCCGGTACCGTTACCGGTACATCACCTTAGCAAGGTGACGCAATCGGCCACTCTGCCACCTCTCCGGCGGCGGGCGAGCAGTAAAGCCGGCGAGGGTCGGCGGTGCAACTGGCTTCTTCCTGCTTCTCGACCCCGTGCTCGCCGACCGGTTCGCCGTCGTGCGTCCCGCCGGGTCGCGGTCCGGCTGCGGAACGGCGCCTGTTCCTGCCGATGCTGCGCCGACCACCGGGCGATCGTTGACGCCGCCCACCCGGCCCGGGAAGTTGCGGCGGCGAACGATGACGAGCACGGCGGCAGGCGCAGCGGCACAGGCATGAAGCGAACGCGACCGAAGGTGCTGGCCGTGGCCAGTGGCGGTGGGCACTGGGTGCAACTGCGGCGCATCGCCCCGGCGTTCGCCGGCGCCGAGGTGGTCTACGTGACCGTCGAGCCGAGCTACCGGGCCGAGGTCGGCGACGCACGCTTCCGCCTCGTGCTGGACGCGACGCGTTGGAACAAGCTGAAGCTCGTCTGGATGCTGCTGCAGATGTTCTGGATCGTGCTGCGCGAGCGGCCCGACGTGGTGGTCTCGACCGGCGCCGCTCCCGGCTACTTCGCGATCCGCTTCGGCAAGTGGTTCGGGGCGCGCACCATGTGGATCGACTCGATCGCCAACGTCGAGCACCTGTCGATGTCGGGCCAGAAGATCAAGAAGCACGCCGACCGCTGCCTCACGCAGTGGCCGCACCTCGCCGCCCCCGGTGGTCCCGAGCACGTGGGGTCGGTGCTGTGATCTTCGTCACCGTCGGTCACCAGATGCCGTTCGACCGGCTGATCGCCGCGGTCGACGCGTGGGCCGGCTCGCGCGGACGGAGCGACGTGTTCGCGCAGATCGGCACGACGTCGCTGCGGCCCAAGCACGTGCAGTTCGCCGACAAGATCGAGCCGGCCGAGTTCAAGCGGCGCATGCAGCAGGCGACCGCGGTGGTGGCGCACGCCGGCATGGGCTCGATCCTGACGGCACTCGAGTGCGGCACGCCGATCCTGGTGATGCCGCGGCTCGGCCGTCTGCAGGAGACGCGCAACGACCATCAGGTCGCGACGGCCGAACGGATGAAGGAGCTCGGCCGCGTGGTGGTGGCGATGGACGAGCACGAACTGCCGGCGGCGATGGACCGCCTCGCCGACCTCGCGCGCGGGCCGACCATCGCCAAGCAGGCGTCGCCCGAACTGCTGGCCGCCGTGCGCACGTTCGTGTTCGGCGGCCGGTGAACTGCGCGGCCGAGCACGGCTCCGCGCGCCGGCTCGCTCCGCCCGTGCGCGTCGTGGCCCCGATCCGTCAGCGCTTCACGAAGATCGAGTAGTCGTCGGCGCCCTTGCCCTTGGCGATCGCCGCGTCCATCGCGGCGGCGATGTGCGGCAGCAACAGCAACGGCGCGGCACCGGCAGTCTCGATCATCAACCGCGCGTCCTTGCGCGCCATCGCCAGCTCGAAGCTCGCCGGGCCGCTGCCGGCCTTGGCGACGCGCTGGCCGAGGTACGGCAGGGCGCTGCCGGGCTTGAACGTCTCGAACAGCTGCAGCATCTGCTCGGGCGGCACGCCGTTGCCGGCGCCGATCGCCAGCACGTCGGCCATCGCCGCGGCGAGTGCGAAGAACACCGAGTTGCCGGCGAGCTTGTAGACCGCGGCCAGGTCGGTGCGCTCGCCGACCCACAGCAGCTTGCCGGTCATCGTCTGCAGGTCGGCCTGCAGCGCCGTGTGGTCGGCGGCGGGGCCGCCGAGCAGCATCAGGCCGCTCGCCTCGCGCGCGTTCGACGGCGACATGAACACCGGCGCCGGCAGGTAGCGCACGCCCGCTCGGCGCAGTGCTTCGCAGCGCGACTTCACGCGGGCCGGCAGGTTCGTGCTGTGGTCGAGCAGCGGCACGCCGGCCCCGAGGCCGGGCCGCAGTGCTGCGACCACCGCGTCGACGGCGTCGTCCTCGGCGAGCACCAGGTGCACGCGCGCAGCACCACGCACGCAGTCGGCGGGGTCGTTCGCCGCCTGCGCGCCCTTCTGCACCAGCGGCGCCAGCTTGTCGCGCGTGCGGTTCCAGATCCGGACCGAGTGGCCCTTCGCCAGCAGGTTCTCGACCATGCCGGCCCCGAGCAGGCCGGTCCCGAGCAGTGCGATCGTCGTCATGAGGTGCAGGATGGTGGAGGGCCGTGCCGAGGCGCGCAATGGCGGCGCTTCGGGAACGGCGGATGCACGTTCGCGCGGTGACGCCGGCCGCGTAGCCTGCGGGCGCGCATGCAGCCTCGTCCGCGACTCCCGCTCGGCACCCAGGTCGGCTACGCGACCGCCGAGAGCGGCATCAACATGGTCGAGACGATGCTGCGGCTCTACCTGTTGGTCTTCTACACCGACCGCGTCGGGCTCGCCGCCGACCTCGCCGGGTTCGCCTGTGCGCTCGCGATCGTCTGGGACGCGGTCACCGATCCGGTGATGGGCGTGGTCAGCGATCGCACGCGGCATCGCTTCGGCGGCCGGCGCGGCTACCTGCCGGTCGGCGGGCTGCTGCTCGGGCTCGGCGTGCTGGCGGTGTTCTTCCCGCCCGCACTCGACGGGGAGCTCGCGAAGTTCGCGTGGCTGCTCGGCAGCTACTGCTTCCTCAACACCGGCATGACGGTGCTCAGCGTGCCGTACATGGCGATGGCGGGGGAGCTGACCGAGGATCCGCACGAACGGGTCGTGCTGTTCGGCGCGCGCTTCGTGTTCGCCAACCTCGGCGCGCTGCTGGCGGCGGGCGCGCCACCGCTGTGCGGATGGCTGCTGGCGGACGAGGCGGCGACGACCGCGCCGGCGGCCGCCGTGGCCGCGGCGCTGGTCGTCGCCACGGCGTTGGTCAGCTGGCGCGCGACCGCGAACGTGCGGTTCCTCGAGGCCCCGGCGCAGGACGGTGCCGACGCCGGCTGGCTCGCCGCCTTCGCGGCTCCGTTCGGCAACGCCGCGTTCCGGCCGCTGCTGCTCGCCTACGTGCTCGCCTATGTCGGCATCGGCGCCAACGCCGCGACCTTCCGCTACTACTACGAACACGTGCTCGGCATGCCGGAAGCGGACAGCCAGGTGGTGCTCGGCGTGTTCCTGCTGGTCTTCACGGCGTCGATCCTGGGCTGGGTGAAGCTCGGCCGGCGCTTCGGCAAGCGGCGGCCGCTGCTGGTCGGCGCCACCGTGCTGGCGCTCGGCAACACGCTGCTCTACGCGCTGGCACCACGGTTCGGCTTCTGGTTCGTGCTGTTCGGCGGCGGCATCGGGCTCGCGGCGTTCGTCGGTGCGGTGGTGCTGATCGACACCATGCTGACCGACGTGCTCGACCACGACCTGCTGCGCGTGCGGCGGCTGCGTTCGGGACTGTTCTTCGGCGTCTGGCGGTTCGCCAGCAAGCTGGCCCGCGCGTTGTCGGTCGGCATCGTCGGCGCGGTGCTCGGCTTCGCCGGGTTCCAGAGCGGCGGTGGTGGCGAGCAACCCGAATCGGTGCGCACGACCCTGATGTGGCTGTTCGGGCCCGGGGTCGGTGCCTGCTTCCTCGCTTCGGTCGTGGTGCTGTGGCGGTGGCGCTTCCGCGAACCCGAACAGGCGCGCGTGCGCGCGCTGCTGGCGCGGCGCAGTGCGCGCGGTGGGCGCAATACTGCGGCGTTCCGGTAGACCAGGGCCAGCGGTTCCGATCCGCATCGTGCAGGCCTATCGTGCGCCGTCCCGATGCTCTCGTTCGCCGACTCGTTGTGGCAGGCCGATGCCGACCTGGCAGCGCGCTGCCTGCGTCATCCGTTCGTCCGTGGACTCGCCGACGGCTCGCTGCCGTTGTCGCGCTACCGCGACTACGTGGCCCAGGACGCGTTCTTCCTGCGGGCGTTCGCGCGGGCCTACGAACTGGCCGCGGCCCGCTGCGACGACGCCGGTGGGGCCGCGTGCTACGCCGGGCTGCGGGCGGGCGTCGACGACGAACTGCGCCTGCACCACGCCCTCGCCGAGCGCCTCCACATCGACCTCGAGCGGGTGGTGCCGAGCGACGCGACGCTCGCCTACACCGAGTTCCTGCTGGCCACCGCGGCCCTCGAGTCCGAGGCCCACGCCGCCGCGGCGATGCTGCCGTGCCTGCGCCTCTACGCGTGGCTCGGCGCCGAGCTGCTGCCGAAGCTCGCGACGTCGGGGCCGTCCGCCGAGTGGGTGCGCGCCTACGCGGCACCGGAGTTCCAGGCGCTGTGGCCGGTGCTCGCCGCGCGGGTCGAGCGCGCTGCTCCGTCGGTGCGCGGCGAACTGGCGGTGCGGCATCGCCGCGCGATGCACCTCGAGGAACGGTTCTTCGCGGCGGCCTTCGGCGGGACGGTGCACGACCGCGTCGTGCCGGTGCTGACGATCGCCGGCAGCGATCCCTCGGGTGGGGCCGGCGTGCAGGCCGACCTGAAGACGTTCCACCGGTTCGGCTGCCATGGCCAGGCGGTGCTGACCCTGTTGACCGCGCAGAACACCCGCGGCGTGCAGGGGGTGTTCCCACTGCCCGTCGACCAGGTGCGTGCACAACTGCGCAGCGTGCTCGGCGACCTCGGGGCTGGGGCGATCAAGACCGGGGCCCTCGGCGCCACCGAGCTGGTCGCCGCCGTCGCCGAGGAACTGCGCGAACTCGCCGGGCGCCGCCTCGTCGTCGATCCGGTGCTGGTCAGCAAGCACGGCCA
>JAEUHU010000516.1 GCA_016793305.1 Planctomycetota bacterium | reverse complement strand
GTGCGCTGGGTCGAGGCGCGCGGCAACTACGTGCACCTGCACACCCAGGACGGCCCGTTCCTGCTGCGCGAGACCCTGGCGGCCTTGGGCGAGGCGCTGCCGAAGGAGCGGTTCGTGCGCGTGCACCGGTCGGCGCTGGTGGCGCTCGATGCGGTCGTGGAACTGGTGCCGGCCGGTTCGGGCGACGGCGAACTGCGTCTCGTCGACGGCGGCACCGTGCCGTTGAGCCGGACGCACAAGGCCGACTTCCTGGCCCGCTGGCGCAAGCGCTAGCGGGGGGCGCCGGCGTGGGCCCGCCCACGATGCAGGCGAGGCGCCGCTACGGCGTCGCGTGCGCTCGGTTCAGCGGCTCTCTGCCGGCTCGACGACCTCGACCTGGACCGGCACGCCGACTTCGACGGTCTGGAAGATGTCGCCGTAGACCTCGCCGATCGTGCCGTCGAGGCTCAGCACGACGCGCCCGCCGTAGCGGGTCTGCTTGCGCGAGAGCAGCACCTTCTGGTCCTGCCCGTTCACCGCCATCGTCGCGCCGTCCGGGTGGAACGTGAACGAGCTGCGCACCTCGCCCAGAGTACCCGCGGGCATCGGCACCAGCTCGGCCTTCTCGTCGCCCGGGACCAGCAGCGCGTCGGCCGCCAGCTTGCGATCGACGACCAGCTCGGCGAGGTCCTTCGGCCAGCGCTGGTGCTGCTGCTGGAACGCCTGCAGCGCCGTCCACAGCGTCTCCAGTCGGCGCTTGCTGAGTTCCTGGTCGTAGAGCTCGGTCGCGTAGTCGCGATGGATGCTCTCGGACAGGATCGGCCCGTAGGTCAGCGCGAACGCGGCTGCGAACGGACCGCCGAGCGGGCCCAGGCACTGCAGCCGGACCTCGTTGCCGGTGCGGCGCAGTTCGCCCCGCACGGTGCCGAGCAGCGGCGCCAGATCGTCCGGGTCGGGCAGCTCGCTGCGGGTCACCAGCGACGACTGGTCGCGGCTGCCTTGCGCCATCGTGAGTTCGAGGAGCGGCAGCCAGGTCTCGTGGAACGAGCGGTAGACCGCACCGAGGTCGGCCCGCAGGTCGAAGCCGGGAACCAGCTCACCGGCCGGCTTGGCGAGGCTCGGAGCACCGGACGTGTCGATTCCGTCGCCGTCCCCCTTCTGCGCCTTCAGGAACGCGCGCAGGCTCTGCGGGGTCTCGGCGACGTGCAGTCGGCCGTCGAGCACGCACCAGGTCGGTTGCAAGCCGGGCGGCAGGTCTTCGAACTGCAGCGCCGTGCAGGCGACGCCGTCGTAGGTGATCTGCCGGCTCTTCTGGACCGGCGGCAGCACGAACTGCAGCAGCGGGGCCAGGGCTTCTGCGTCGGCGAGGTCGAACGTCGCGTAGAGGCGCGGGATGTAGCCGCCCTGGGCGGGTGCGACCACCGCCAGCGCCACACCGCCGCGCAGCACCTTCTGCAGCCCGTCGGCGAGCGGTGCGGGCAGGCCGCCCGGTACCACTTGGCCGAGGGTGCGGATCAGTTCGGGAACGTCGACCGACAGCCGCAGCTGCATCAGGCCGCCGTCGGGCAGGGCCTGCTTGGGCAATGGCGCCTTGCCGTTCCACAAGCACGGCAGCAGGCCAGTCGGCGCGTCGGCGAACGAGAGCGCCATCGTGTCGAGCACGTGTCCGTCCTCGAAACGGCCGGTCCAGGTGAACGACGCGATCTTGTCGATGCCGAAGATCTGGAGCTCGGCCGGCAGCGGCATGCCCTGGCCCGTGAACTGCTGCAGGTAGGCGGTCAGGTCGATGCGCAGGCCGACACCTGGGCTCGCCTGCGGGGCGTTGGCGAGGCGACCGCACTGTTCGGGCATGCCTTCGCCGAACGCGAACGTGCCGGGCAGGTGCAGCATCCATGGGCCGAGGCGGGCATAGCCAGGTGGCATGCCGTTGGTGTCGCTGTCGCTCGGCGTGAAGGCGTGCACCGGGAAGCCCTCGAACTTCGCGCCCTCGACGGCGACGAGGTTCGCGTCCTTGCGCATCTCCATGGCTGCGAGGTCGAAGAGTCGCGTGCAGCGCCCTTCGGCGCGTGGGTGCACGCGCAGGTAGCCGGCGGTGGTCAGCCGGAAGCGGTCCGCGGTCGTCACGCCGCCGATGGCGAAGCTGCGCACGTCGAGGGGATCGAGCTGCTGGAAGATCTCCCAGAACAGGTCGTCGGCGAGGTCGTTCCGGTACCATGCCTCGAGCTGCAGCTGTTCCGCGCGAGCGGCGCGGGCCAACAGCGTGGTTCGCAGGCGCCTCTTGTGCAGACGTTCGGCGCCGATCCGGCAGGCCGCCGCGACGTCCGGGTCCGCGAGCAGGCGGCCGAGCGAGGTCGCCTCGAGCGAGGCCAGCAGGCCCGGCACGTCGTCGAGGTGCATGATCACCACGGCGTCGTCGCGTACCACGAAGGTCGGCGGGCCGTTCTGGGCCAGGGCCGCGGTCGGGAGC
>JAEUHU010000513.1 GCA_016793305.1 Planctomycetota bacterium | reverse complement strand
GCCCGCATCAGGAAGTGCATCTTCCGGATCGCGAAGTACTTGAACTCGAAGCACAGCTCCGGGGTGATGAAGCTGTTCGGTTCCTGCTCGAACGGCAGCGTGATGTTCAGCCCGATCGACTTGGCGCCGACGTCGAACGCGCCGCGGTTGGCGGCCTCCATGATGCCGGGGCCACCGCCGGTGCAGACCACGTAGTCGCAGCGATGGTCGATCTGGCACTGGCCGCTGACGAGCCGCGCGAACTCGCGCGCCTCGTCGTAGAAGTGCGCCTTGCGCAGCACGTTCTCGGCGATGCGAACGCGGCGCACCAGCTTGCCGTCGTTCGGGTGCTTCTGCAGTTCGTCCTGGGCCGCGTGCAGGCGGCGTTCGGCCTCGGCGCGTTCGACGACGCGCGTGCCGCCGAACACCACGACCGTCGACTGCACGCCGTGCTCCTGCATGATGAGTTCGGGTTTCAGCAGCTCGAGCTGCAGGCGCACCGGGCGGAGTTCGGCGCGGCCCATGAAGTCCGGGTCGATGTGCGACTGCCGGTAGGAGTTGGACCGGCGGATGGCGAGGATCCGTTCCTTGTGGCCGTCGTCACCGGAGACGTGGCCGTTCGCCGCGGGGGGGTGCGTCATGATGGCGGTCGATCTGCTGCCCGGTTGGCATCGGCTGTGGGGCAGGGGTGGCCCTTAGCCTTGTTGGCGGAACCGGGGGTTGGCGGAACCGGGGGACTGCCGCCGGCACTCTGGTCTATCCTGCCGCCCCCTCGATGCACCCGCTGCGCCTGACCTACTGTGGGAACGTGCACGCCGCCGGCGACCTCGCGGCGGTCGAGGCGATGTTGCGCACGTCGGTGGCGCCGATCGCCGCGGCGGCGCGGCGGGCGGGGCGCACGTTCGGCCTCGGCGGCTACTGGCCGGCGGCGGTGGCGGCCGAGCTGGCCGCGGACGCCGGGGCCCGCGACCGGCTGCGGGGCTGGCTCGACGAGGTCGGCGCGCCGTTGTGGACGCTGAACGTGTTCCCGTACGACGGCTTCCACGACCAGGTCGTCAAGACCGGGGTCTATCGCCCGGACTGGGGGCACGAGGATCGCCTCGCCTACACACGGCGATGCGCCGAGGTGGGTGCTTCGCTGCTGCCCCGCGGCAGCGGGCTGTCGTTGTCGACCCTGCCGCTCGGCTACCGAGGCCCCGGGGAACCGGAGCCGGACCTGCGACGGATGGCACGCAACCTGGCGCGCTGCGCCTCGGCGTTCGCGGCGATCGAAGAGCGAACGGGCGTGCGCTGCGTGCTGGCGCTCGAGCCCGAGCCCGACTGCCTGCTCGAGACGGTCGCGGCGAGCGCTTCGTTCCTGGAGCGCTGGTTGTTCGACGAAGGGGCCTGGACGACGGTGCCGGAGGCCGTGCTGCGCCGCCATCTCGGGATCTGCGTCGACTTGTGCCATCTCGCGGTCGTCGGCGAAGAGCCGCTGCAGGCCCTCGCCGACCTGCGAAGGCGCGCGATCGAGGTGCCGAAGATCCAGGTCTCCGCGTGCCTCGAGCTGCGCGCGCCAGAGGCGCTCGACCGGCTGCTCGCGTTCGCCGAGCCGCGCTACCTGCACCAGACCGCGATGGTGGGCGGCCCGCGCGCGCTCGACCTGCCCGAGGTGGCGGCGCGGCGCGCCGAGTTCGCCCGCGGCGGGCTCGTGCGCAGTCACTACCACGTGCCGCTGTTCTGGGACGAGCCGGGGCCGCTCGGCTCTACGCAGCGCGAGGTCGAACGGGTGCTCCGCGCCCTCGCACGCGGGCCGGACCCGCTGCCGCTGCTCGAGGTCGAGACCTACACGTGGAGCGTGCTCGGCGACTTCGCCGGGACGGCTCCGTTGCACGAGCATCTGCAGCGCGAACTCGACCAGGTCGCCAGCTGGCTCGCCGTCGGCCCTCCGGCTCCGTAGTCTGCCCCGTTCCGTCGTCCGCACCGAAGCGATGATCCACCTGCGTTCCGTCGAGAAGAGCTACTCCCGTGGCGAGCAGCGCGTGCTCGCGTGTGCCGTCGATCGCCTCGACATCCAAGCCGGTGAACAGGTCGCGCTGATCGGCCGCAGTGGCACCGGCAAGACCACGCTGCTGCACATCCTCGCCGGCATCCTGCGGCCCGACCGTGGCGAGGTCGAGATCGCCGGGGCGCGGTTGGACCAGATGGGCGAAGCGGCGCGCGACCGCCATCGCGGCCAGCACATCGGCATGGTCTACCAGACGTTCAACCTGCTGCAGCCGTTCACGGCGCTGGAGAACGTGCTGCTCGGGGCTCTGTTCGGCCGCGGGGCCGGCCAGGACAGCAAGCGTCGCGCCGAGGCGTTGCTCGAGCAGGTCGGGCTCGGCGACCGCATGCATCACCGGCCGAGCCAGCTGTCGGTCGGGCAGGTGCAGCGGGTCGCGATCTGCCGCGCGCTGGTCAACGATCCGGAGGTCGTGCTGATGGACGAGCCGCTCGGCAACCAGGATCGAGCGACCGGCGGCCAGGTGCTCGACCTGCTGCTCGAGCTCGCCAAGCGTTCGGGCAAGACGGTGGTGATGGTCACGCACGATCCCGAGTCCGCGGCGCGCATGCAGCGCACGGTCGATCTCGCGACCCTGCGAGCGGGAGCGGAGGTGC
>JAEUHU010000468.1 GCA_016793305.1 Planctomycetota bacterium | reverse complement strand
TCCGAACCGCAGTGGATCGACTGCCAAGCGCTGGTCCTCGAAGCCTGCGAAGGCGACCGCGAGCGCTATCTCGTCGAGCTCGGCCGCCTCGGCAAGCACAGCCCAGACGGCGTCTTCCCGCTCGGCGAGGGCATCCCCGTGTTGGCCTTCGTCGGGTGGCAGCAGGCGCTGCGCGCGAGCGAACCCGGCCCCGCCGTCGCCGCGTGGCAACGCCTCCTCGAGGAACATCCCGAAGTCCCGTTGCTCGACGGCAGCGCCGCCAAGGTCGCGCGCGACACGATCGCCACACTGATCGAACGTCACGGCGAGGGGTGTTACGCCCCGATCGCCGCCCGCGCCGCGGCCCTGCTCGACAAGGCCGGCGACGACCGTACGGCGCTCGAAGGGCTGGTCGTGCGCTACCCGAACAGCGCCGCTGCAGTCCAGGCCGGCGCGCGCTTGATGGACCTCGCCGTGCGGGCCGGAGACCTGGCGCTCGCCGGCACGGTCCTGGCCGAAGCGGCGCAACGCGGGCCGGTGCCGCCCGGCGTGCTGCGCCGAGTGCTGTTCGCGGCCGAGGCGCGCGGCAATCGGCCGCTCGCCGACGCGCTGGCCGGCCGACTCGCCGAACATCGTGCCGCGACCAGCGACTGGCCCGACGACGCCGGCCGCAGCTACGGAGCGATGCTGGACGGACGCGCCCCCGCGGTGACCATGGTCGCACCAAGCCTGCGCGAGCCGAAGCAGCAGGTCGGCAGGCTCGCCACCCGCGACTTCGTGCTGGTTCTGCGGGTGCAGCGCGTGCCGGGCTTCGGCGACCCCGTCGAGGCGCCGGTATGGGTCGGCACCGGCAACGAACTGCGCGCCATCGAGCCGATGGCGGACAGCGACGAGAACGCGCCTCGCTACGCCTTCCCCTACGAGTACCTCGAGCACGTGCTGCTGTGCGGCACCACCTTGGTGGTGCCGGACATGAGCCGGATCCATGCCGTCGATGCGGCCACCGGCGCGCCCCGCTGGGAGCTGCCGAACCCGCGGGCGCGGACCTACGAGAGTCTCGGCGTGCTCGACGGCGTGCTGCTGCTGCTGGCGCAGGCTCGCAGTGGCCAGGGACCGATCGACCTGCTCGCCGTCGAACCGCTGTCGGGGGCCCTGCTCCACCAGACGACCCTCGGCGACGACGTGCTGAAGCCCAAGGTCGCGGGCGACAGCCTGCTCGGCACCCGGGTCGGCACGGACGGCGGCCTCGAGGTGTTCCGCATCGATCCGCTGACCGGTCGCCGCCTCGACGGCTTCCAGCTGCCAGCCGGTTCGCTGCAGAACCTGCTCCACCTGCAGCTGGAGAGCATCACGGCTCGCCACTATCCGCAGGCCATGGCCGTGCGGGGCGATCGGCTGTTCCTGCCGACCGAGCCCAGCGACGGCACCGCCCCCGAAGTGCTCGCGGTTGCCCGCGACGGCACGGTCGCCTGGCGCTGGCGGGGCCGACCGCGTGGCAGCCTCGGCATGATGGCGCTGCGCGGCGACACGCTGTGCGTGGCCGAGTTCGCCGACCGGCAGAACGGCCGCATGCTGCTGCTGTCGTGCAGCGACGGCAGCGCCCGGCACGAGGTCGATCTCGGCACCGATGCCGCAGTGCTGAACTGGGAACGCAGCTGGCTCGCCAATCCGGCCCCGGCGATCGTCGCCATCGAGTCGTTCGCCGACGAGGCGCGCCGGCAGCGCCAACTGCTCTGCTACGGCGTCGACGACCCGAACCACACCTTCGAGGTGCGGCTCGGCAGCGACGAAGGCGAGGTGATGCTGGCACCGCAGTTCGGCACCGACTTCCTGACGTTCGCCACCCGGGCGCGGCGCGG
>JAEUHU010000257.1 GCA_016793305.1 Planctomycetota bacterium | reverse complement strand
GTGGAACGAGAAGTTCGTCGACCACGTGCAGATCACCGTCGCCGAGTCGATCGGCGTCGGCTCGCGCGGCGGCTACTTCGAGGAGAGCGGGATCATCCGCGACATGATCCAGAACCACCTGATGCAGGTGCTGACGCTGGTCGCGATGGAACCGCCCACCTCGCTGACCGCCGACGCGGTGCGCGACGAGAAGGTCAAGGTGCTGAAGGCGATCCGCAGCTTCCGCCCCGACGAGGTCGACGCGGCGACGGTGCGGGCGCAGTACACGCGCGGCTCGTTCGGCGGCGAAGAGGTCAAGGGCTACCGCGACGAGGAAGGCGTGCCGGCCGAATCCGTGACCGAGACCTACGCGGCGGTGCGGCTGCACGTCGACAACTGGCGCTGGGCGCGCACGCCGTTCTTCCTGCGCTCGGGCAAGCGCCTGCCGCGCCGCGTCACCGAGGTGGCGATCACCTTCAAGCGCCCGCCGCTGTCCTTGTTCGACGGCGGCAAGTGGCAGACGCCGAACGTGCTGCTGCTGCGCATCCAGCCCGACGAGGGCGTGGCGCTGCGCTTCGGCGCCAAGGTGCCGGGGCCGGACGTGCACATCCGTGACGTGCGCATGGACTTCCGCTACGGCACCGCGTTCGCCGGCGAGAGCGCCGACGCCTACGAGCGCCTGCTGTTCGACTCGATGCTCGGCGACGGCACGCTGTTCGCCCGCGCCGACGAGGTCGAAGAGGCGTGGCGCATCGTCGATTCGATCGTCGCCGGCTGGAAGCAGAGCCCACGCCGCCCCGACGAGTACGTCGCCGGCACCTGGGGTCCCGAGCGCGCCGAGTCGCTGCTCGGCCCGGGCCGCACCTGGAGGAAGCCGTGAGCGGCCCGACGCTGGTGCGCACGCCGACGCAGTCCGCGGAGTGGCGCACGATCCACGAGGGCCTGCGCAAGCTGTGGAAGGCGTGCCTGCCCGAGCAGGACGGCGGCGACGTGGCGCGTTCGCTGACGATCAACTTCGTCGCGGTCGCCGACGCCGGCGACGCGCCAGCACTCGCCGAGGCGACCACGCGCCTGCAGAACCGTTCGCCGTGCCGGGCCTTCCTGCTGCTGGTCGACGAAGCCGCCGATCCGGGCCGCGCCGAGCTCGCGGCGACGACGCGCTGCCACGGCAGCACGCGCGACATCGTGCTCGAGGAGATCACGCTGCGGGTGCCGCCGCGTGCGTTCGCGCAGGTGCCGGGCCTCGTGCGGCCGCTGCTGATGAACGACCTGCCGAACCACCTGTTCTGGGCCAAGGCCTGGCCCACGGACGAACGCGCGCTCGACGCGGTGGCGTCGATGTGCGACCACGTGGTCGTCGACTCGCGGCGCTTCGCCGATCCGGCGCGCGACCTCGCGGCCCTGTCGGCGCGGCGGGCGAAGGGCACCAAGATCGCCGACCTGAACTGGCAGCGGCTGTCGCCGTGGCGGCGGGCGCTGGCCGAGGCGTTCGAACGCGTGGTGTGGAAGCCCGGCACGCCGACGACCGGCAGCCTGCGCCACGGGGCCGGCGCCACCGCGGCGGCGCACCTGCTGGCCGACTGGCTGCGCGAACGGCTCGGTGCCCAGCTGCAGCTCGAACGCGGTGGCGATGCCGTGTCCGCCTGCCCGGAGTCCGTCGTGCTGCGCACCGGCGAATTCGAGATCGACCTGGCGGTGCTGCGCCAGCAGCTGCGCGTGCACGTCAGCACGCCGGCGCACTGCTACCTGCCGTTCAGTGTGCCGCTGCCGCGCTCGACCGACGGCGACCTGCTGGCCAGCGCGATCGCGCTCGGCTGAACGGGCCCGAGGCGACGCGTTCGCTCAGCGCTTCTCGTCCGGGCTCGCCGGCGCCTCGACGTGCGGACCGTGGCCCGGAGCTCCGTCCTTGTGTTCGAGCGGATGCGGTTCCCAGCCGAACACCACCAACATCGCGAAGAAGCCGAGCACGTAGCCAACCGCCACGTGCCAGCCCTGCACGATCCAGTTCTTCGCCGACTTGGCCTCGGTGAACAGACCGGAGATCGCCACGCCCGCCGAACTGCCGAACCAGAGCATCGAGCCGCCGTAGCCGACCGCGTAGGCCAGCAGGCCCCAGTCGTAGGTGTTCTGTTTGATGGCCAGCGCCGTCAGCGGGATGTTGTCGAAGAACGCCGACACGAAGCCGAGGCCGAGCGTGGTCCATTCCGTCGCCTCGGGCAGGCTCTCGACCGGCATCATCGACGCGGTCATCACGAGGCTGACGAGGAAGAACATGCCGACCGCCGCCGGCGGCAGCACCTTCCAGTTCGGCGCCTTCACCAGCACGCCGACCAGGATCGCGGCCCACACACCCGCCGCCGGGTTGTGGTCGAGGTAGACGTTCGCCAGCAGGGCCCCGGCGATGATCAAGGCGACCATGCCGACCTTGCCGAGGTCGACCGGCGGGGCGCCGTGCGGATCGCGCACCAACGGCTGCAGCCGGTGCTGCTGGCCGCTCGCCACCACGCCGAAGAACAGCAGCGCGACCACGGCACCGAGCGCCGCTTCGGCGACCCACAGCGGCGACGCGCCGGCGATCCAGATCATCGTGGTCGTGGTGTCGCCGATCACCGAGCCGGCCCCGCCGGCGTTGCTCGCGGCGACGATCGCGGCGAGGTAGCCGATGTGGACCTTCCGCTTGAAGAGCGTGATCGCCGCCGAGCCACCGATCAGCGCCGCCGCGATGTTGTCGAGCACCGCCGACAGGCAGGCGACCAGCACCAGCAGCACGAACGCCCCGAGCCGGCCGGGCGGCAACACGACGGTCAGGCGTTCGGGCAGGTGGCTGCGCTCGAAGTAGTCCGCCAGCACCGAGAAGCCGAGCAGCAGGCCGGCGAGGTTCAGCAGGATCGGCGCCTCGTGCGCGAAGTGCTCGCCCAGCGCGAAGTCGGTCAGCGTGAGCCGCACGAGCAGCACGCAGGCGAGGCCCGCGAGGGCGATGCCCAGGGCGTGCTGGTGGTACTTGGCGATGCCGAGCAGGGTCGCGGCGAACAGGCCGAACAGCAGGTAGTTGGTCACGCGGGGAATCAGCCAGACGTTGGCCGCATCACCATTGCCCAAGGCCCGCCCGCTGTCATCGCCGAGTCCCGCGGATCCGCGAAACTTCTACGGACGGGGTCGGGCCCGGGTCAGTGCCCCGGCTTGCTCGGCACGTGCTCGCCGTGGCCGGCCCCACCTTCGGTCTGCGTCTGGCTGCTGCCCGCCGCCGCCTTCTGGCTCTTCGTCAGGTCGCCCGGGTGCCAACCCAGCACGAGCAGCATCGCGAAGAAGCCGAGGAAGTAGCCGACCGCGACGTGCCAGCCGTTGACGAGCCAGTTCTTGGCCGACTTCGCCTCGGGGAACAGCCCCGAGATCGCCACGCCCGCCGAGCTGCCGAACCAGAGCATCGAGCCGCCGTAGCCGACGCAGTAGGCCAGGAAGCCCCAGTCGTAGCCGCCCTGCTTCAGCGCCAGCGCGGTCAACGGGATGTTGTCGAAGAACGCCGACACGACGCCGAGCCCGAGGGCGGACCACTGCGATGCCGGGGGCAGGTCCTGCACCGGCATCATCGACGCCGACATCACGAGGCTCAGCAGGAAGCAGGCGCCGACCGCGGCCGGCGGGACGACCTTCCAGTCCGGCTTGCGCAGCAGGGCGCCGAGCAGGATCGCGCCCCAGACGCCGTAGGCCGGCATGCCAAGCCAGATGTTGGTGACGATCGCGCCGACGAGGATCAGCAGCACGACGCCGAGGTTCCCGAAGTCGACGTGCTTCGCCTCGCCGGTGCCGCGCACCAGCGGCTGCAGCGCCGTCTGCTGGCGAGCCGCGAACAAGCCGAAGAAGGCGATGGCGACCACCGCACCGAGCGCCGCCTCGGCGACGTGCAGTGCCGGGATCTCCTCGAGCCAGATCATCGTCGTGGTGGTGTCGCCGACGACCGAACCGGCACCACCGGCATTGCTGGCGGCGACGATCGCGGCGAGGTAGCCGATGTGGACCTTTCGCCGGAACAGCGTGATCGCCGCCGAGCCGCCGATCAGCGCTGCCGCGATGTTGTCGAGCACCGACGACATCACCGCGACCAGCACCAGCAACGTGAACGCGCCGAGCACGCCGCCTGGGAGCAGTTCGGTCAGCTTCTCCGGCAGGTGGCTGCGTTCGAAGTAGTTGGCGAGCACCGAGAAGCCGAGCAGCAGGCCGCCGAGGTTGACGATCGTCTTCCACTCGTGGCCGAGGTGGTGGCCGAGGTGGAAGTTGCCGTCGAGGGTGAGCTTGGTCAGCAACACACAACAGAGTCCGCCCACCGCGATCTGCAGGGCGTACTTGTGGTACTTCGCGATGCCGAGCAGCGTCGCGGCGAACAGTCCGAACAACAGGTAGGTGGTCAAGGAAGTCGGTGGCCTCGAAGTGGATCGTGGCGGGCGATCACGATCGCCAGGCACGCGGCCGATGTCATCGGCCGTAGGGCCCGGGTCGGACGAGCTTTTAGCGCCGCCAGAAGCCCGGCGACAGCAATGCGAGCAGCGGCAACAGTTCGAGCCGGCCCAGCACCATCTCGAACGACATCCACAGCTTGGTCCAGCCGGCCAGGTCGCCGTAGCCGCCGAACGGACCGATGTTCGGTCCGACCGTGGCGACCCCCTGGCCGAGTGCGGGCAGCCCCGAAGCCACCGCCGCCGGGTCGACCATCGCCATGGCCGGACCGCAGTTGCCGAGCATGCTGGCACTTGCGGTCAAGGCGCCGACGAAGCTGAGCTTCTGGTCCCAGGCGATCACGAACGCGCCGACCAGGATGGTCGCGAGCCACATCAGCACCATCGCCACGATCGAGGACACCACCGCGGCGGGCAGCACTTCGTCGTCGAGCCGCAGCCGGTCGACGCGCTTGGGCTGCACGTAGGTGCGCAGCGTGAAGGCGAACAGGCGCAGGCAGACCAGCACCCGCACCATCTTCATGCCGCCGGCCGCCGAGCCCGAACAGCCGCCCATCATCGTGCAGGCGAAGATCACCAGCAGCGACAGCGGCGGCCACGCCTGGAAGTCGGCGGTGGCGAAGCCGCAGCAGCTCA
>JAEUHU010000420.1 GCA_016793305.1 Planctomycetota bacterium | reverse complement strand
TCGACTTCCGCCGAGAAGGCATTCTCAAAAGCTCACACGCTTCTTTTCGAGGCCACCCAGAATGTCAAAGATCGCCCCGCTCCTACCGACCGCTTTCGCGTCACCGGCGTGCGAGGGGCGGGAGAAGGTAGCGAGCGATCGAACAGCGTCAAGTCTCCGGTGTAGCTTTTTTCTGTCCACGGCTCGCCGCGACGCAAGACTCTGAAGGATGGACTCTTGCGAGCATCGCTCTGCTCTCGGAACCGGCTTGCGAGACGGCGCGGCATCGGTCACGAAGCCGGGTTGGCACTTCGGCTCGTTTCTCGTCCAAGGCCCCTCCTTTCCTCCTGCTCGCGACGGCGCTTCCTGGCCAGTTCGGGCGGCTCGAGCTTGGTCTGCGCGTTCGCGCCCTGGAGAAGAGACTAGAGGCTTGCTCGTCCCCAGAGGACCTGGCGATCGTGCAGTTCGCGTGCGTCGATCTGCTGAAGTTCCTTGAACAGGTGCTGGCCAACCGCTGAGCAACCTCAGCTGCGGCAGGCGACCAACGCTGCGACCTCGAGCGCCCCTGCGTCGAGCAGCAGCCGCGCACATTGCCGCATGGTCGCCCCGGACGTGAACACATCGTCGATGAGGACCACCCGACGCCCTCGCACCCGGTCGGCCTGCCGCACGAGGAAGGCGCCAGCCACGTTCGTCTGACGAGACCGATTGCGAGGGTCGCCCTGCGGCAGGGTCGGTCGTGTTCGCTCCAGACAGCGAACCGCAACCGGGACGCTCAGCCGTCGAGCCACGGCGGCAGCCAGCCACGCGGCTTGATCGAAGCCACGCACCCGACGCCGGCTCCGGTGCAGCGGCACAGGCACGAGAACGGGCCGCCCGAAGCCGAGCGGTACCGCGGCGCGCCAGGCATCGGCTGTCGCCCGGGCCAGCAGCCTCCCCGCGGCAACGTTGCCATCGAGCTTGAAGCGGCGGACCAGGGCACCGCCGGTGCCTGCGTATCGCCAAGGCGCCACCAGTCCGACGAGATTCCGCAGCTCGTCATGGCCGCTGCCGCAGGAAGCCCCGCCCACGATCGTGGCCTCGCCACAGCGCCTGCAGCTCCGATCAGGTCGCCATTCGAGGTCCCTGGAGCAGCCAGCACACAGGTCGCTGGCCGGCCGGCTGCACGCCGGGCACACCGCCGGTAGCAGCAGGTCGAACAGGCTCCGCCGGAACAACCGGAGGGGACGGCGAAGCCAACGCAGGAGTCGAGGTAGGTCCACGCCTACAAGGGAACCAGCGCTGCGAGAATCGGCCTCAGCCGGGCACATTTCCCTCGCTCCGCTGCACCGGCCCTGAGCGCCAGGGCTCGGAAGCAAGGAACCGGAAAGGTCCTCAGCGTCCAGGCAGCGGCAGCCGACGCCCACGCTCGGCCGCGGCGGAGGGCTTGCCGGTATGAGTCACCCCCAGTGCCTGCCGGACCTTGTGCACGTAGGCTTCGACGGTCATGTCCTTCGCCAACGGCACGCCGAGGATCTCGCCGATCTCCTTGGTGAGCTCCATGTCGTCCTGGAACGACCACTGCTCGCTCTGGAAGAACTCGCGCAGCAGTTTGCGGAACGCCCGCCGGGAACTGTAGGCCCCGATCGCATAGACGGCGGCAGCGAACCCGAGGATCGCCGCGCACAGCAGCAACGTCGTCAGGGCCCCATCCCACTGGGCGACCACCTGCAGGAGATACCCGGTGGTGAGGAACAGGAACCCGATGATCACCTGCATGTTGTTGAGCGCCGTATCGCGCACCTTCAGCAGGCTGCGGCCCCCTGTGCCGAGAGCGTCCTCCAGCGCCTTGCGCGGCTCGCGAAAGCGGATCGAGTTCGCCAGGAAGAACACGCCCACCACGTTGCACGTGAGGCCGACGACGGCAAGTTCGGGGTTTTCCATGGTGTAGGCGCAGACCAAGCAGCAGGCAGGACGCCGCGGGCAGCACCCGGCCGGCGACCCGAACGGCCACTCGGCCGTGCATGGTAGCCACGCCCCCCGTCCAAGCCAACAGCGGCCGGCGACCGCACGCGTCGCCGCGGATCTTCTGCAGGTTTGCGGCGAACGAGCGGTCGGTTCGTAGCATGCCGACGCCTTCCCCGACCCAGACTCTACGATGTTCCGACCCGCATTCGTTCTGCCCCTCCTGCTGCTGCCCGCCGTCGCCCAGGAGAAGGGCGACCTTTGGATCCAGGACTTCGCCAAAGCCAAGGAGGCCGCCAAGGCCGAGAAGAAGGACCTGCTGATCGATTTCACCGGCTCCGACTGGTGCGGTTGGTGCATCAAGCTCGACGAGGAGGTCTTCTCGAAGGCCCCCTTCCAGGAAGCGGCCCCGAAGGACTTCATCCTGGTGAAGCTCGACTTCCCCCAGGACGCGAGCCGCGTGACCCCGGAGATCAAGGCGCAGAACGAGAAGCTGCGCGACACCTACGGGATCAAGGGCTTCCCCACCATCCTGCTGACCGACGCCGATGGCGTGGTCTACGGTGAGGCCGGCTACCAGGAAGGTGGCCCGGACAAGTACCTGGAGATGCTGGCTGCGGCGAAGAAGAACGGTCAGGTGTTCCAGGCGGCCATGCTGCGGGCAGCGCAGAAGAAGGACGCTGAGCGCGCCGCGGCACTCGACGAAGCGCTGAGCGCGATCGATGCTTCGATCGTCAAGGGCCGCCACCTCGCTCTGGTGCTGGAGATCGTCAAGCTCGACGCCGACGGCAAGGCCAAGTTGAAGGCGAAGTACGAGGCCGTCCTGCAAGAGGTCGAGGACGAGAAGCAGATCGAACCCGAGACGGAAGCCCTGGGCGCGCTGATCGGCCCGCTGATGCAGGCCGGAGACGGGGCGAAGGCGCTCACCGAACTGGACGCCATCCTCGCCAAGCCGAAGAACAAGGCGCAACACCAGGTCGCGCTGTACTTCAAGGCCATGGTCAGCATGGACGTCAACAAGGACCACGCGGCGACCATCAAGATCCTCGAGGCGGCCAAGGCCGTGATGCCGAACTCGCCGATCGGCAAGCAGATCGACTTCATCGTGCCGCAGATCCAGAAGGACCTCGAAGCCAGCAAGGGCGCTGGCGGCGAACCGAAGAAGTGACCCAGCAGAGCGCCGGGTTCAGCGCACGGCGCGGAACCCGACCAGCTCGATGCGCGGCGCCAGGTAGTCGTCGCGCACGGGCTCCTCGCGGCACAGGTCGGTCGACAGATACTTCTTGTTGCTGTCGCAGAACACGGTGACGACCGCTCCCACGTCGCCGAGTTCCTCGACCAGCTGGGCTGCGCCGAGGAAGTTGGCGCCGGAGCTGATGCCGACCGCGAGCCCGAGCCCCTTGGCGAGGGCCTGCGCCATCAGGATCGCATCGCCGTCCCACACGTCGACCACCGGGTCGAGCCAGTCGAGGTCGACCACCGCAGGCACGAACTCGTCGCTGATGCCGGCGATGCGATGCTTGCCGACCTTGTGGCCGGTGCGCAACGTCGGCGAGTTCGCCGGCTCGAGCGGATGCACCCGCGTCTTCGGGAACACCGAGCGCAGGGAACGACCGACCCCCATCACCGTGCCGCCGGTGCCGACGCCGGCGACGAACGCACTCGGCCGTCGACCGAACGCTTCGAGCTGCAGCAGGATCTCCGGACCGGTCGCGCTGGCGTGCGCACGCACGTTCGCCTGGTTCTCGAACTGGCGCGGCAGGAACACCCCCTCGTGCTCTCGGGCGAAGCGCTCCGCAAGCTGCACCGACCCGACGAACCCACCCTCCGCCGCCGAGACCGGCACGATCTCGGCGCCGAAGCTGGCGATCAGCTGCGATCGCTCCAGGCTCATCCAGTCCGGCATGTAGATCCGGACCGGATGGCCGAGGGCAGCACCGAGGGCGGCGAACGCGATCCCGGTGTTGCCGCTGCTGGCTTCGACGATCGTGGCTCCGGGCTGCAGCACGTCGTTGGCGTAGGCCTCGGCCAGGATGTGGCACGCCATGCGATCCTTGACCGAACCGGTCATGTTCATCGACTCGTACTTCGCGTACAGCCGACGCTCGCGACCGTCTCGCCGGTAGAGCACCTCGAGCAAGGGCGTGTTGCCGACCAGCTGGCGGATCGCGGCCGTGCTGCGGGAGGCGGCAGGCGCCGAGGCGTGGATCGTCATGGGCACAGCGGACCGGCGGCAGGGCGGCGATGCGCCCGGCCTTGTCCGTAGCGGGACATTCGCCCGGCGGCGAATGCCCTGCCGACCGGCCAGTCGACCAGATCGAGGTCGACGTCAGCGCGCGAACACCGCCAGCGTGCGCTCGCCGCGGGCCTCGGCTTCACGCAGCACGACGGCCAACTGGTTGCGACGGCGCTCGAGCACCAACACGTGCAGCCGCCACGTGGTGCTC
The DNA here is from genome assembly GCA_016793305.1 of Planctomycetota bacterium. The sequence goes on along the minus strand of JAEUHU010000420.1, from coordinate 20,408 downwards.
GGTGCAGCGACTCGGTCGCTCGGCGCCGCCATCACCAACGTCACGACGTCGACGCCTTCTTCGGTCGCGAGCCAGAACTCGGTGCCGTCCACGTCCTCGGCGAGCACCAACAGCACGTCGCCGACCGCACCGTCCTCGCTGTCCTGATCGCCGCCGTCGCCGCCGAACGGCCACGGCACACGTGCGGCTGCGATCGGCAGTTCCCCGAGCCATGCCCGCAACGCCGCGGCATCGCGGAGCAGCGCGCAGCGTGCCGGCCCCGCCGTGGCCACGTTCGCCACCTCGAACCGACGCTGCAGCACCGGCAGCTCACCAGGCGACGCCACGGGGGCGCGCGCCCCGGCACACGCACCTGCGAGCAGCAACAGGCAACCGGCGGGGGCCAGCGAGGATCGCATCGTCGCCACGATGCTACGCGACGCGGCAGCCGCTGGCAGCGACGCGATGCCAGCACCGGCGTAGCATGCGGCGATGCGACGTCGCTCGTGCTGCCCGCGGTCCCGATCGTTGTCCGCCGTGCTGCTGGCAGCACTAGCACTGCCCGCCCAGTCCCCCGATGGCCCGGTCGCACCGGGCCCGACGTCGAAACCAGCTCCGACGAACGAGGCGTCGACCCGCCTGCTGCAGCAGTCGGTGGTCGGCTACGCGGCCAAGATCGCCGCCTCGGCCCGCTTCGTCAGCGGCCGCTCGCTCGACTCGGTGTGGGCCGAGGAACTGGCACCGACCCGCCCGCTCGAACGGATGATCCGCCCCCTGCTGAAGCTCGAGGTCGACGAAGCGCGCCGCACCGTCACCGCCCGGCTCGGCGAAGCGACCGCGACGGCGGTCGCGACCGGCAACCTCGGCTGTGTGCTGGCCCCGACGGCGAACGACGTCGAGGCCCTGCGGTCCCGCGCCGCCCCTGGCCTCGCCGACCTTCGCACGCCGCTGGACGAGGCCGAATGGCCCGCCGGCGAACGGGTCGCCGTCGAGTTGCCGGACGGCGTGGACCAGCAGGCCCTTCGCGTCGCCGTCGACGCCGCGTTCGTGGAGCCGGCGGATCGTGCCCCGGTCGTGACGCGCGCCGTCGTCGTCGTGCACCGCCGACGCATCGTCGCGGAACGCTACGCCGCCGGCGTGCACGCGCAGATGCCGCTGCCGGGCTGGTCGATGACCAAGACGCTGGTGCACGCGTTGCTCGGCGTGCGGGTGCAACAGGGTGAACTCGACCCGGGGGCACCGCTGCCGGTCCCCGCCTGGCGCGAGGCGATCGATGGCCGGGAGCGCATCCGCCTGCACGACCTGATGGCGATGCGCAGTGGCATCGCGTGGCGTGAAGACTACGACGATCCGCAGAGCGACGCGCTGCGCATGCTGTTCCGGAGCGGCGACGCAGCGCAGGTCTACGCCGGCCAGCCGCTCGAAGCGGCGCCGGGCACACGCTTCGTCTACGCGAGCGGCGCCACCAACCTGCTGTGCCTCGTGCTGCGGCGCAGCTTCGCCGACGACCGCGACTACTGGGCGTTCCCGCGCATCGGCCTGTTCGCGCCGCTCGGCATGCGCAGCGCGGTGCTCGAGGCCGACGCCAGCGGCACGTTCGTCGGCAGCTCGTTCGGCTTCGCGTCGGCTCGCGACTGGGCTCGCCTCGGCCTGCTCTACGCCGACGACGGCAAGGTCGGGGACGTGTCGATCCTGCCTCCCGGCTGGGTCGCGGCCGCGCGACGCGTCCCGGCGGGCGGCGACGGGCGCTACGGCCTGCATCTCTGGCTCGACCTCGACCCCGACGGCAACGGGCCAGCCCGGCGCGAATGGCCCGATCTGCCGGAGGACGTGTTCCACATGGACGGCCACGAAGGGCAATACGTCGTGGTGATCCCGAGCCGCCAGCTCGTCGTGGTGCGACTCGGCTGCACCAAGAACGGCGGCTTCGACCTGCAGGGCCTGGTGCGACGCGTGCTCGCCGCGCTGCCTGCGTGACGGTTTGGGCGCACGGGCACCGTCACGCAGGCCGCGCGGCGGGCCGGCGCAGAAGACGCGGCCGAGGGTGGTACACCCGACAGGATTCGAACCTGTGACCCTCGGTTCCGAAGACCGATGTTCTTCCGCTGAACTACGGGTGCGCCAAGGCCGAGCATGCTAGCGCTCGGCGTCCGGAAGGACAGCGTGCGTCAGCGGCCGGTCGGTTGCTCGGACGCCTGCCACGGCCCGAACGGATCGCGCACACCGTTCGCTCGGGGCTGCAGGTAGTCGGCCCAACGCTTGCGGAAGCGCAGGTCGCCGGCGATCAGCCCGTCCAGACGTGGGTGCTTGCCGAGGATGCTGGTCAGCACCGCCGCCTTGGTCGCCGCGGGCACGCGGACCATCGGGCTGTCGACCGGGCGGTCGTAGGCGAACCCCACGCCAGCCCCGTCACCGCGCCGCAGCACCACTCGGATCTCGGGCAGGCCGGGCAGGCGCGCGAACCGTTCGCCGAGGTTGGTGGCGTCCACTTCCAACAAGGCCGGGCAGTCCGCCACCAACGGCGCCACCTCGGCATGCCATTCGCCGACGATGGCGGCCGCGGCCCGCACGCGGGGGTCGGCCGCCACGCGTCCGACCACGACGCTCATCGACGGCGCGCCGCCTTCGCGGAGCAGTCGGGTCATCGGCAACGGCGTCTCGACGAAGGGCAGGACGATGGCGTCCCGATCCACGAGGCAGAGCGGCGCACCGTCGGCATCGCGCACGGCCAGCACCGGCCGACGCAGTTCGACCTGCAGCCGCAGGCGATCGGGGAACACGCGTTCGACGTTCGCCGAACGCACCCAGGGCACCGACTGCAGGCCGTCCCGCAGACGCAGCAGCACTCCGTCGTCCAGGATCGGCACTTCGTCGAACAGCCAGGGCGACAGCGCGGTCGACACCGCCAGCAACAACTGCGGGTCCATCCACTCCGGCCGCGCCAGGAAGCCGACCCGATCGAGCTCGACCAGGGGACTGTTGCGCGACACGTTCTGGAAGCGGGCCGCCAGCACGTCGACGGCGCGAGGGCCGAACAACCAGACGGTCAGCGCGAACGCCGACAGCACGAAGACACGCACGAACCAGCGCAGGCCGGGACTGGCCGGGCCGGCGTCGACACGAGACGCGCCCAGGGTTGTTTCGTCGGGAGAATCGGACACGGCTGCTGCACTAGGCGGGCTGCTGCCGGACGCACGTCACCGAAGCGACTCCGAGCGCCGGCCCGCTGGAACACCGAAGGCGCGCGGCTCCCCCAGGAAGCCGTCGCGCGTCGCACACCGGCCGCCGAACGGCCCCGGTGTACTCGGGCCGACCTCAGTTGAGGCGGGCGACCACCGGCTTCGCGGCCTCGACCTTCGAACGGTCGCGCGAGCCGCTGACCGATTCGCAGTCGTCGGTGAAGATCTCGAGCGTGTCGAGCACGTTCTCGATCAGGTGGCGATCCATCGTCACTTCGCGCGCGCCCTTGGCGGCTTCCAGTTCGTGCTCGAGCAGGCGCGACAGGATCTTCAGCTGCGACAGGTGACGGGCGACGAACTTCGGCAGGTTGACTTCGGACTTGGCTTCCATGGTTGGCTCCTTTGCATGGGCACGCCGGTGACCACCGACGCGTGAGCCGCGGCGAACCGCGGCGACCGTTGCGAAACGCTCCGACGGGCGTCGAAGCGCGCGCGAGCATATCGACGACCTCGGACGAAGCCAGACTTGCCTACGGCACCGCCGAACCGGCGCGTGGCACATTGTGGACAACACTCCACACGACGATCGCGGCGCGGCACGGCAACAACGTTCCCCACGCGCTCCGCCTGTGCCATGCTGCGCACGTGGCGAAACGCGCAGAAGAGCCAGCCTCCATCCAGTTCAAGGGCTACACCCTGAACCCGTTCCAGGTCGAAGCAGCGCGCGCCATCGAGGCCGGCGACAACGTGCTGCTCGCGGCGCCGACCGGCAGCGGCAAGACGCTGGTCGCCGAGTATGCGATCGACTTCGCGATGCGGAACGGCCGACGCGCAATCTACACGAGCCCGATCAAGGCGCTCAGCAACCAGAAGTTCCGCGACTTCAAGAACGACGGCCTGCGCGTCGGCCTGATGACCGGCGACCTGACCCTCGACCCCGACGCCCCGATCGTCATCATGACGACGGAGATCTTCCGCAACGCGGTGTTCGAGGATCCGGCGCGCTTCCACGACGTCGACTTCGCCATCTTCGACGAGGTCCACTTCGTCGACGACGTCGATCGCGGCACGGTCTGGGAGGAGAGCCTGATCTTCGCCCCCCAGCACGTCCGCTTCGTCGGGCTGTCGGCGACGATCGCCAACCTGCACGAGTTCGGCGAGTGGATCCGCAGCGTGCGCAGCCAGCGATTGTCGGTCATCGAGCACACGAAACGACCGGTGCCGCTGTCACACCGGCTGTTCCACCAGGACGCCGGCGTGTTCCAGCTCGAGCAGCGGCAACGCGCCATCGCGTTCCACGAGCGGGCGGCGGCGCGCGAGGGTCGCAGTGGCCAACGCCAGGGCCGCCGCGAGCGCGAGCGCTCCCGCTGGGGCGACAAGCGCGAGCGCGCCAAGGGCCGCCGGGTGCCGTTCGGGCCGCGCCCCTACGTGCAGCTGCTCGACGAAGTACAACACCGCCAGCTGCTGCCGCTGCTCTACTTCTGCTTCTCGCGCAAGGAGTGCGAGATCAAGGCGGAGCGCAGCATGGGTCGGCGTCTGCTCGACCGCGCCGAACGCGCGCGCATCGAAGACCTGTTCCACGAGATCTGCGCGCGCTTCGAACTCGACGCCGATGCGGATCCTGGGCTGCGGGGCATCCTCGGTCGCGCGCTGAGCGGCGTCGGCTTCCACCACGCCGGCATGCTGCCGATCCACAAGGAAGTGGTCGAACGGCTGTTCACGTCGGGCCTGCTGAAGATGCTGTTCACCACCGAGACGTTCGCGCTCGGCATCAACATGCCGGCGCGCACGGTGGTGTTCGACCTGCTGCGCAAGTTCGACGGCGTGCAGATGGACTACATGAAGGCGCGCGACTACCTGCAGATGGCGGGACGCGCCGGGCGCCAGGGCCTCGACAAGAGCGGGCTCGTGATCTCGATCCTCGAGGACGAGGACCTGCTGCAGGCGCCGCTGTCACGCTACCACTCCGGCAAGGTCGAGCCGATCACGTCGCGCTTCAACCTGTCGTACTCGACGATCCTGAACCTGTACGACCGCCTCGGCAGCAAGGGCCTGCTGGCCGCCTACGACCAGAGCTTCGCGGCGTTCCAGGCGCAGACGGGTACCCCTTCGGCGCGCGCCAAGAAGAAGGCCGCCGCCCACGCGGCCCTCGCCGTGCGCATGCAGGTGCTGCGCTCGGCCGGGTTCCTCGACGACGACGGGCTGCTGCCGCGCGGCAAGGTCGCGCAGCGCATCAACGGCTACGAGATCCAGGTCGCCGAGCTGCTGTTCAGCGGCGTGCTCGAGCAGATGGACCTGCACCAGCTGGCGGCCACGTTCACGGCGCTGATCCACGAGGATCGCCGGCGGCCCGACGCACGAGGCCACCAGGAGACGGGCCCACTGATGAAGCAGGCGAACGAAGCGGTCCGGCGCTTCGTCGCCATCGAGACGCTGGAGGGCATCGCCACGCCGATCAAGGAACCGGACTGGAGCATCGCGGCGGCGGTCGACAGCTGGAGCCGCGGCGGCAGCGTCGAGGACCTCGAGCGACTCGCCCACTCCGATGCCGGCGACGTCGTGCGCACGCTGCGCATGGCGATCCAGATGATGCGCCAGGTCCGCATGCAGGTCGGCAAACGCGAGCAGCTCGGCGCTCGCCTCGAGGAGGCGGTCGTCGCGATCAACCGCGACGTGGTCGACGCCAAGCGCCAGTTCGAGCTCGGCTAGGCGGTCGCCGCCCCCGCTCGTTCAGCGCCGGCCCGCCGAAGCCTCGGCCGCCTGTTCCCCGATGCCGTCGAGGTCGATCGGCACCGCACTGCGCGCGACGTTGCTGCCGTCGAGGCCGCGCAGCAGCTTCTGCATGGTGGTCTGCAGCACCGGCGCCACCAGCAGGTACGGACTGACCGGCTTGAACCCGACCTCCGACGCGACCCGGTGGCCGTAGACCTGCTCGTGCAGCAGGCCGCGCTTGCCGTCCGGGCCGGCCGGGCCGAGCACCTGGATGCGCAGCGCGATCTCGGCGAACGAGCGCGAGCCGGCGACCGCTTCGGTCGACCCGAGCGTGAACGCCAGCAGCGTCGGCTTCACCAGCAGCGCCTCGGCGCTGGCCCGTTCCTGCACGGCGGGGAACAGGTGGCTGCTGCCGAGCTCGCGGCCGAGCACCTCGCCGAGCATCGTGGTCACCGGCCGATCCCAGAACTCGTCGCCGCCGTAACGGATCGGGAAGCCCCGCTCGCTGGTCGGCAAGGTCTCCGGAGTGCGGGCGTCGACCACGGGCGCCACCCACACCGCCCGGTCGCCGGGCGCCTTGGTCTCGAACGGCACGTCGACGTAGAAGAGCTCGTTCTGGGCGAAGTCGGCGGCCGGGTGGTAGGTGCTGCAGGCCGCGGCGAGGGTCCCGAGCAACACCGAGAGGAGGATCCGGGAGGAGTGCATGCGACCGGTAGCATCGGCAGTTCCCGCACCCGACTGGAGCCCTGCACGAGGCCCAGCGCTTTTTGCCAGCCACCGCCCGGCCGGATAGAACGCTCGCCCCTCGATCGGCCCGGTCCACCGTCGAGGCCCCACCCACTCATGGCTCGCAGGAATCCGTTCTCGTCCCGTTCCAAACTGAAGGTCGGCAAGCAGACCTTCACCTACTTCGCACTGCCGGCCCTGGAGAAGGCCGGCCTCGGCTCGCTGCAACGCCTGCCCTACTCGATCCGCGTGCTGCTCGAGCAGGCGCTGCGCAACCACGACGACTACGTCGTGTCGACGAAGGACGTCGAGAACATCGCCGCGTGGGGTCCGAAGACCGCCGGCCAGGTCGAGATCCCGTTCCTGCCCGGTCGCGTCGTGCTGCAGGACTTCACCGGCGTGCCGTGCGTCGTCGACCTCGCAGCGATGCGGGCGGCGATGCAGCGCCTGGGCGGCGACGCCGGCAAGATCAACCCGCTGGTGCCGTGCGACCTGGTGATCGACCACTCGGTGCAGGTCGACGCGTTCGCCAGCGCCGCGGCCGAACAGGAGAACCTGCAGCTCGAGTTCCAGCGCAACGGCGAGCGCTACGAGTTCCTGAAGTGGGGCCAGCAATCGCTGACCAACTTCCGCGTCGTGCCGCCCGGCATGGGCATCGTGCACCAGGTCAACCTCGAATACCTGGCCAGCGGCGTGCTCACCCGGCAGGACGACGGCGAGACGCTCGCCTACCCGGACACCGTGGTCGGCACCGACTCGCACACCACGATGATCAACGGCCTCGGCGTGCTCGGCTGGGGCGTCGGCGGCATCGAGGCCGAAGCCGTGATGCTCGGTCAGCCGACCTACATGCTGCTGCCCGAAGTGGTCGGCATGAAGCTGGTCGGCACTCTGCCCGAAGGAGCGACCGCGACCGACCTCGTGCTGACGGTGACGCAGATGCTGCGCAAGCACGGCGTCGTGAACAAGTTCGTCGAGTTCTTCGGCAGCGGCGTCGCGAGCATGTCGCTGGCGGATCGCGCCACGATCGCGAACATGGCCCCGGAGTACGGCGCCACGATGGGCTTCTTCCCGGTCGACGCGGAGACCTGCCGGTTCCTCGAGCGCAGCGGCCGCAGCAAGGAACAGGTGGCCCTGGTCGAGGCCTACAGCAAGGCGCAGGGCCTGTTCTGGACCGCCGACGCACCGGTGCCCGAGTTCAGCAGCACGCTCGAGCTCGACCTCGCCACCGTCGTGCCGAGCCTCGCCGGCCCGAAGCGCCCGCAGGACCGCGTGCCGCTGTCGGTCATGCAGAAGGAGTTCCGCCAAGGCCTCGGCAAGGACGTCAAGGACCGCGGCTTCGGCCTGTTCGGCGAGCAGATGGTCGCCAAGGCGACGGTCGCCGACGACAGCCGCTCGACGATCGGCCACGGCGCGGTGGTGATCGCCGCGATCACGTCGTGCACCAACACCAGCAACCCGTCGGTGATGCTCGGTGCGGGCCTGCTGGCGAAGAAGGCCGCCGCGCGTGGGCTCGCCCGCAAGCCCTGGGTCAAGACGTCGCTGGCGCCCGGCTCACGCGTCGTCACCGACTACCTGGTGAAGGCCGGGCTGCTGCCGGCCCTCGAGCAGGTCGGCTTCCACGTGGTCGGTTACGGCTGCACCACCTGCATCGGCAACAGCGGCCCGCTGCCCGCCCCCGTCTCCCAGGCGATCAAGGACGGCAATCTCGTCGCCGCCGCGGTGCTGAGCGGCAACCGCAACTTCGAAGGCCGCGTCAACCCGGACGTGAAGGCCAACTACCTCGCGTCGCCGCCGCTGGTGGTCGCCTACGCGCTCGCCGGCACCGTCGACATCGACCTCGACAAGGAACCGCTCGGCTTCGACCACGACGGCAAGCCGGTCTTCCTGCGCGAGATCTGGCCGAGCCAGCAGGAGATCGCCGAGGCGATCGCCAGCAGCATGTCGCCCGAGGCGTTCCGGAAGCAGTACGGCACCGTCGACCAGGGCCCGCCGCCGTGGCGCAAGATCACCGCGAAGAAGAGCGCCCTGTTCGCGTTCGACGACAAGAGCACCTACATCCAGGAGCCACCGTTCTTCACGACGATGGACCGCACCGTCGGCACGATCGCGCCGGTGCTCGGCGCCAGAGCACTGGCGGTGCTCGGCGACTCGGTGACGACCGACCACATCAGCCCGGCGGGCAACATCAAGAAGGACAGCCCGGCCGGCCGCTACCTGCTCGAGAACGGCGTCGAGCCCGCCGACTTCAACCAGTACGGCGCGCGCCGAGGCAACGACCGCGTGATGACGCGCGGCACGTTCGCCAACATCCGGCTGCGCAACTTCCTGGTGCAGCAGGAGGGCGGCCTCACCAAGCACCTGCCGTCGGGCGAGGTGATGGCGATCTACGACGCGTCGATGCGCTACCAGAAGGACGGCACGCCGCTGTGCGTGCTGGCCGGCAAGGAGTACGGCACCGGCAGCTCGCGCGACTGGGCGGCGAAGGGCACCTTCCTGCTCGGCGTGAAGTTCGTGCTCGCCGAGAGCTACGAACGCATCCACCGCAGCAATCTGGTCGGCATGGGTGTGTTGCCACTCGAGTTCCTGCCCGGCCAGACTCGTGACTCGCTCGGTCTGTCCGGCCAGGAGGTGTTCGACGTCGCCATCGACGACAGCGTCAAGCCGCGCCAGCATCTGACGGTGACCGCGATCCACCCGGAGAGCGGGAAGGTGACGACGTTCGCGACGCAATGCCGCATCGACACGCCGGTCGAGGTCGACTACTACCGCAACGGCGGCATCCTGCAGACCGTGCTGCGCAAGCTGCTCGGCCCGAGCAAGTCGGGCGCGCCGGCGTCGGCGAAGCTGCCGAAGCCGGCCGCTGCGAAGGTCGCGCCGCGAGCGAAGACGACCAAGGCCCACAAGACCGTCGCCACGAAGCCGGTGAGCAAGCAGGCGAAGCCGGCGCCGGCGAAGAAGGCGGCCGCCAAGCCCGTCGCTGCCAAGAAGCCAGGCAAACCGCCGGCCAAGCCGAAGTCGGCCGCGAAGAAGGCCGCCGGCAAGAAGGCCGTCGCCAAGAAGCCGGTTGCGAAGAGGGCGATTGCCAAGAAGGCCGTCGCCAAGAAGGCGGCCCCGAAGCCGGTCGCCAATGGCAAGAAGGCCGCGAAGAAGCCGGTCGCCGCGCCGCGCGGCAAGCGCTGACGGACGAGCGGGAACTCGGCCCCGCACCCTTGTCGAGGGTGCGGGGCCCCCAGCATGCTGCCGCGATGCTGCGCGCTCCATTCGTCTGCATCCTGGTGTCGCTCGCCGCGGCCTGTGGTTCCGCACCGCCGCCGTCGCTCGCTTCGCTCGACACCGACCTGCGCACCCTGGCCGGCAAGGTCCGCGCCGACGTCGGCATCCACGTGCAGGACCTGCGCACCGGCGAGCAGTGGTCGCTGCGCGCCGACGAACCGTTCCCGACCGCGAGCCTCGTCAAGGTGCCGATCCTCGGTGCCTTGCTCGCTCGGGTCGATCGCGGCGAGCTCGACTACCACCAACAGCTCACCTACACCAAGGACCGACTCTATGCGGGCGAGGACCTGCTCGGTTCGTTCGCCGAAGGTCAGCGCCTCGAGCTCTCGAAGCTGGCGATGCTGATGATCACCACCAGCGACAACACCGCGTCGCTGTGGTGCCAGGAGCTCGCCGGCACCGGCACGGCGATCAACACCTGGCTCGAGGCCCAGGGCATGAAGACGACGCGCGTCAACTCGCGCACCCCGGGTCGCGAAGACGCGCAGAAGCAGTTCGGCTGGGGTGTGACGACGCCGCGCGAGATGTGCGAACTGCTGGTGCGGGCCCGCGACGGTTCGTTCGGCAGTCGCGCGATGTGCGAGGAGATGCAGCGCTGCCTGGCGCGGATCTACTGGGACGGCGAGGCGCTGTCGTCGCTGCCGCCGTGGGTGCGAACGATGAGCAAGCAGGGCGCCGTCGACCGTTCGCGCAGCGAGGTCCTGCTCGTGCACGCGCCGGCCGGCGACTACGTGTTCTGCGTGATCACCAAGAACCAGCAGGACACCAGCTGGACGAAGGACAACGAGGGATTCGTGCTGCTGCGCGAGGTTTCGGCGCGCCTGTGGCGCCACTTCGCGCCCGATCGGCCCTACACACCGCCGGCCGGCATCGACTCGTTCTGAACGCAGTGCCAGCACCCGCACCCGCGCGCACCGGCCGCGCGCTTGCGGCGGACCCGGGCAACTCCGATCATCCCTGCAGGTCTCCGTCCCGCGGCTTCGGTCGCGTTCCCACATCGCCGCAGCCGTGCTCCCCCCCTTCGTCGCCCGCCACCCGATCGCCGTCGACCGGCAGGCGGACCCGGCCGTCGACGCGTGGCTCGACTTCGACCCGCTGCAACTGCTGGCCCTGCTCGGTGCCGCGGCGCTGGTCGTGCTGTGGGCACGACGCCGGTTCGCGGTACCGGGGCGCGACGGGTCCATGCCGCCACGCACTCCCCGCTGGCTCGGCCCGCTGGCCGGTGCCGCGGTCGTGGTCGCCGTGCACCAGGTGCTCACCGTGGTCTCGAGCGACGGCTTCCTGCTCGCCACGCTGCTGGGCCCAGCCGTGCTGCTGGTGGTCGCCGTCCGGTTCTTCCGCTGGAACCGCCGGCGCTCGGGACCGGTGGGCAAAGGCCGGCTCGTGTTCGGCAACCTGCTGGTGCTGACGATCCCTCTCGGCCTGCTGCTCGCGTTCGGCGAACTGTGGTTCCGCCTCGTGCGCGACACCACCGATTCGATCGGCTACACCAAGGTCGCGCGGCGCTGGCTGCAGCGGCACTACCGGTTCAACAACCTGGGCTTTCGCGACAACGTCGACTACCAGCTCGCGGCCCCCCGCGACCGCCGCCGCGTCACGTTCGTCGGCGACTCGTTCACGGCCGGCCACGGCATCGTCGACGTCGACCGACGCTGCGCGAACCTGCTGCGCCACGAGCACCCCGAGTGGGACCTGCACGTGGTCGCGCGCAACGGCTTCGACACGCCCCAGGAGATCGAACAGCTCGCTCAGGCGCCGCAGCACGGCTACGCGCTGCAGGAGGTCGTGCTGGTCTACTGTCTGAACGACGCGATGGACCTGCTGACCGAGTGGCAGGCGACCCTGCAGGTCGCGGCGCGACAGGCCGAAGGACGGCTCGCGGTGTTCGACTCCAGCTGGCTGCTCGACACGATCCACTACAAGGTCGCGATCTCGAGCATCCCCGGCGTCGGCGACTACTTCGCGTTCATCGGCGATGCCTACCGCGGCGAGGTGTTCGCGCGCCAGGCCGAACGCCTGCGCACGCTGCGCCGCACCGTCGAAGCCGGCGGTGGCCGCCTGCACGTGGTCACCTGGCCGTTCGTGCACGCGCTCGGCGAGAACTACCCGCACCGCGAGATCCACGAGCGGCTGGCCGCGTTCTGGCGCGACGAAGGCGTGCCGCATCTCGACCTGCTGCCCCACCTGATCGACCAGGACCCGGCGACGCTGGTCGTCAACGCGTCGGACGCCCACCCCAACGAACGCGGCAACCGCCTCGCCGCCGACGTGATCGGGCCCTGGCTCGTGCAACAGTTCGCCCGCCCGCGCTGAACGGCACGAGCCAGCACGTCAGGCGAGTCGGCGCTTGACCAGTGCACCGCGCCGGCGCCGCTCGTCGCCGACCGGCATCGCGGCACCGATCCGCTCGACCGCCGCAGCTGCCATCGCCGCCGTGCGCGCGTGCACGAACGCGAGCACGTCGCCCGCGTGGACCGGATCGCCGACCGTCTTCTTCAGCACGATGCCGACCTGCGGGTCGATCGGGTCGCTCGGCTGCCGTCGACCACCGCCGAGGTCGACGACCACCTGGCCGAGCAGCAGCGGATCGACGTCGACGACGTGGCCGCCGTGGTCGGCTTCGACCGGGACGACGTGCGGCGCCCGCCCCAGCAACGACACGTCGTCGAGCACCCGTGGATCGCCGCCCTGCAGTTCGAGGTTGTGCCGGAACACCTGCCGCACCACCCCGTCCTGCCACAGCCGCACCAACGTCGCGCGCGCGGTCTCGGCATCGCTCGCCACCTTCGCCAACAGCAGCATCTCGACACCGAGCGCCAGCGTGACCTCGCGCAGGTCGTCGGGACACGGCCCGTCGAGCGCCTGCAGCACTTCGTGCACTTCGAGCGCGTTGCCCAGCGCGAGGCCCAGTGGATGGTCCATGTCGGTGACCAGCGCCGCCATCTCGATGCCGGCGGCGCGCCCGACCTGGACCAGGCTCTCCATCAGCGAGACCGCGTCGTGCTCCTGCACCATGAACGCCGCCCGCCCGGTCTTCACGTCCATCACCAGCCCGTCGATGCCTTCGGCCAGCTTCTTGGCGAGGATCGAACTGGTGATCAGCGGGATGCTCTCGACGGTGCCGCTGATGTCGCGCGTCGCGTACATCCTGCGGTCGGCCGGCGCGATCTCGCCGCTCGGTTGCACCATCGCGTAGCCACACTGCTCCAGTACCTGCTGGAAGCGTTCGATCGACAGGTCGGTGCGATAGCCGGGCAACGCCGCCAGCTTGTCGATCGTGCCACCGGTGTGGCCGAGGCCTCGCCCACTGACCATCGGCACGGCGACGCCAGCCGCAGCGACCAACGGGGCCAACAGCAGCGACACCTTGTCGCCCACGCCACCCGTCGAGTGCTTGTCGATCTTGCGGCGCGCCACGTGGTCGTGACGCAGCACGCGCCCCGAGTCGCGCATCGCCAGCGTCAGCGCCGCGGTCTCGGCCGGCGTCATGCCGTTGCAGCAGACCGCCATCAGGAACGCGCCGAGTTGGGCGTCGCCGAGCGAGCCGTCGACGACACCGCCGATCAGGTCCTGGATCTCGGCCGGGTCGAGTTCGCCGCCGTCACGCTTCCTGGCGATCAGGCGAGCTGGGTGGTGTTGCATGGTGTCCTCCCCTACGCAGATCGGCGCCGAACGGCCAGTCGCCGTGGGCGGCGCGGTTCCCGGGTCACGCAGCGTGCCTCACGGCGCGATCGGATGCCACAGAGTCTTCGCTTCTACGAACGGTTCGACGAAGGCCAGCTGGCACAACGATTCGGCGCGCTGCCAGGCAGCGTCCGGCAGGTCGCAATAGCGCACGCGCTTCACGTTGTCGGCGGCCGCCGCCGACAGGGCTGCGTCCGGAGCTCCGGCGATCAACAAGCCGTCGAGGTCCCGATGCGCCGCGAAGTGCGGCGCCAGTTCGCTGCGCGAGCCACTCAGCAGGTTGAGCACGCCCCCCGGCAGGTCGCTCGACGCGCACGCTTCGCCGAGCACCAGCCCCGCGAACGGCGCCGGCTCGCCGACCAGCGCCACGACGGTGTTGCCCGAGACCAGCAGCGGCAGCACCAGCGCCAAGGTGCCGACCAGAGCCGGCGCCTCGCGGCCCAGCACGCCGACGACGCCGCACGGCTCGACGGTGGTGAAGTTGAAGAACGGCCCCTGCACCGCGTTCTGGCTGCCGAGCAGCGCCTGCACCTTGTCACAGAGGCCGGCGTGCCAGACGACCAGCGCGATCGCGGTGTCGAGTTCCTTGCTCGCCGCGGCCTTGGTGGCGCCACCGAGCACGAGTTCGTCCTGCATCGCCGAACGCCGCGACTCGAGCATCTCCGCGAGCCGGTACAGGATCTGGCCGCGCAGGTAGGCGGTGCTGCCGGCCCATCCGGACGCGGCCGCCCGCGCTGCGACCACGGCGTCGCGCAGGTCCTTCCGGCTGCCGCGCGCCACGTTCAGGCCCGGGTTGCCGGCCGGCTGGTAGCTGCGCCCCGACTCGCTGCGTGGGAACTTGCCACCGACGTAGAGCTTGTAGGTCTTCGGCACCGGGAGGGACATGGGCAGGAACGGTGCCAGCCCCACGCTCCCGACGCAAGCGAGCACTGCGACCCCTTCGCCGATCGACGCTGGCGGGCGAAGCGGGCAAGGCCATGATGCGCCCATGCCGGATCGCCTGGTCGAACTCGAGAGCAAGATCGCGATGCTCGAACACACCGTCGACGCGCTCAGCGGCGAGCTCGCCGAACACCAGCGCACGATCGACCGGCTGCGCCGGGACGTCGACGCGCTGGTGCAGCTGCTGAAGAAGGGGCGCCACACCGACGGTGGTGAGGACGGCATCGAGCCACACGACACCCCGCCCCCACACTGGGGCGGCGCTTCCTGAGCACCCCGCGAACGCGCGGTCAGCCGGGCAGCAGACCACCGGCCAGGCGCACGTAGCCGCGCATGCCCTGGCGCCCGCCTTCGCGGCCGAAGCCCGACTCCTTGAAGCCGCCGAACGGGCTTGCGGCGTCGAAGCGGTTGAAGGTGTTGTTCCACACCACGCCGGCCTTCATGCGCTCGGCGAGCCACAGGATGCGGGCACCCTTGTCGGTCCAGATGCCGGCCGACAGGCCGTAGGCGGTGTTGTTCGCCTTCTCGACCGCTTCCTCCGGCGTGCGGAAGGTCAGCACGCTGAGCACTGGGCCGAAGATCTCCTCGCGCGCGATGCGGTGGCTCATCGTGACGCCGGTGAACAGCGTCGGCGCGTGCCAGAAGCCCTGCTTCGGCAGCTCGCACTGCGGCTGGAAGCGTTCGCAGCCACTCGCCTCGCCGTCGCCGACCAATTCGCGGATGCGCGCCAGCTGGGCGCTGCTGTGGATCGCGCCCATGTCGGTGTTCTTGTCGAGCGGGTTGCCGACGCGGATGCGCGCCATGCGCCGCCGCAGCTTGCCGACGAACAGGTCGTGCACGCTCTCCTGCAGCAACAGGCGCGAGCCGGCGCAGCAGACGTGTCCCTGGTTGAAGAAGATGCCGCGCACGACGCCTTCGACCGCCTGGTCGAGTGCGGCGTCCTCGAACACGAGGTGCGCCGCCTTGCCGCCGAGCTCGAGCGTCAGCTCGACCTTCTTGCCGGCGAGGCTGCGCTGGATCTCCTTCCCGACCTCGGTACTGCCGGTGAACGCGACCTTGGCCAGCCCCGGGTGCCGCACCAACGCCGCCCCGGTGCGCCCGTCGCCGGTGATCACGTTGACGACCCCGGGCGGCAGCCCCGCCTGCTGGAACACTTCGCACAGCCGCAGTGCGGTCAGCGGCGACGTCTCGGCGGGCTTCAGCACGACGGTGCTGCCGGCCGCCAGCGCCGGCGCGATCTTCCACGCCGCCATCAGCAGCGGGAAGTTCCACGGGATCACCTGCCCCACGACGCCGAGCGGCTCCGGCTGCTGTCCCGGGAACAGCAGGTCGAGCTTGTCGGCCCAGCCGGCGTGGTAGAAGAAGTGCTGTGCGGCCAGCGGCACGTCGACGTCGCGCGTCTCCTTGATCGGCTTGCCGTTGTCGAGCGTCTCCAGCACCGCGAACTCACGCGCGCGTTCGAGCAGGATGCGGGCGATGCGGAACAGGTAGCGCGCCCGGTCCGCGCCCGACAGCTTGCGCCACAGCGGGAACGCCTTCGCCGCGGCCTTGACCGCCAGGTCGACGTCCTTGTCGCCGGCCAGCGCCACCTCGCTCAGCACCTTCTCGGTCGCCGGGTCGATCGTCGCGAAGTACTCGCCGGTCTTCGGCTTCACCCATTCGCCGCCGACGAACAGTTCGTGGCGCTTCTGGATCGCCACGTGGTCGGTCGCTTCGGGCGACGGCGCGTAGGTCCACACGCCACCGAACGGCAGCTCGCGGTCGCCGGCACCGGTCGCACCACTCGTCGGATCGCCCTTCGTCTCGGTCTTGGTCTTGGCCATGGTCGTCTCTCAGTCGGCGCTGAAGTCGGTGGCGCGCTGGTAGCGGCCGGTGCGTTCCTTCTCGAGCTGCATGCAGACGTCGGTCAGCAGCGCACTCGCCCCGAAGCGGAACCACCGCGGGTCGAGCCAGCGATCGCCGCAGGTCTCGGCGACCAGCACCAGGTACTTCAGCGCGTCCTTGCCGGTGCGGATGCCGCCGGCCGCCTTCACGCCGACCATCTGGCCGGTCTCGAGGAACCAGTCGCGCACCATCTCGAGCATCAGCAACACCACCGGTGGCGTGCTCGCCGGCGTCACCTTGCCGGTGCTGGTCTTCAGGAAGTCGGCGCCGCCCAGCAGGGCGATGCGGCAGGCGCGGCGGATGTTGTCGTAGGTCTTCAGTTCGCCGGTCTCGAGGATCACCTTCAGGTGGGCCGCGCCGCAGGCCTGCTTCACCGCGCAGATCTCGTCGAACACGTCGCCGTAGCGACCGGCGAGGAACGCGCCGCGGTCGATCACCATGTCGATCTCGGTGGCGCCGGCAGCGACCGCGAGTTCGACCTCGCGCAGCTTGGTGGCGCGGTCGGTGCGACCCGACGGGAAGCCGGTGGCGACCGCGGCCACCTGCACGCTGCTGCCACGGCACGCTTCGACCGCGACCTCGACCAGGTCCGGATAGACGCACACCGCCGCACAGCTCGGCACGTCGGCGCGGTTCGGCAGCGGCCGACGGGCTTTCATGCACAGCTGGCGCACCTTCCCGGCGGTGTCCATGCCCTCCAGCGTGGTCAGATCCATCATCCGGGTCGCCAGCAGCAGCCCCTGCACCTTGCTCGCCTTCTTGATCGAGCGGGTGCCGAGATCCGCGGCGCGCGTCTCGAGCGCGACGGCGTCGACGGGTGGGGTGCGGAACTCGACCGGGGACGAAGCAGCCATGCGGGTGCGGCGGATCGTGCCGCGGCCAGGGCCGGAAGTCGATCGTGGAACCCTCCCGGGCCGCGACGACTCCCACTCACTGCTGGCCGCGGTACACGTCGCCGAACGTGAACGGATCCGGGAGCAGGCTCGCCAGCGTCGTGTCGACCCGGACCCCACCGCGGCCGACCAGCGCCACCTGCATGCCGATGCCGAACTCGGCCAGCACTTGCCGGCACGCCCCGCACGGCCGCGCCGGCGCGTCGAGGTCCGTCGCGATCGCCACCGCGACGATCTCGCGCTCGCCGGCGGCGACCGCGGCACACACGGCGGCGCGTTCGGCGCAGATGGTCAACCCGTAGCTGGCGTTCTCGACGTTGCAGCCGACGAACACCCGACCGCTGGACGTGCGCACCGCCGCCCCGACGTGGAAGCGCGAGGCCGGCGCGTAGGCGTGCTGCTGCACCCGCTGCGCTGCTTCGACCAGCCCGGCGAGGGCCGCTGCCTCGACCGGACGCGACGCACTCATGCGCTCACCCCCCGCCCGGCTCCGAACGCGAGGGCCAACAGCGTGGCGCCGTAGAGACCGAGCTGGCCGGCGCACACGACGACCGGCCACAACGAACCGTGCCGCGCGAGCGTGATGGCGAGGTCGCCGTCCCACTGCAGCAGTGCGTAGCCCGCAGCGGCTGCCACCACCGCGAACGCGACCACCCACACCGACAACTCGATGCGCAGCCGGTCGAGCATGCGACCGAACACCCACAACACCGGAGCGCCGGCGAGGCAACACAACCAGCATGCCCCCGAGGCGTCGCCGACCCCGTGCAGCACGAACGGCGCCCACACCCCGACGACCGCGCCGATGCCGAACAACTGCCCACCGTGGCCCGGCCACAGCGCGCCGAGCAGGCAACCGAGCGCGAACGCTGCCGGCAGCAGCGCTGCGAACAGGGGCCGCTCCGGCGGCTTCGGCAACGTGACGATCTCCGTCATCGGGGCAGGCGCGGCGCCGAGGCGCCGTCTCGAGGAGTGGGCCGCACATCATCGCACGCTGGCTCACGACGGGGAAGCCACCACGCGCGACCCGCAGCGGCGCGCTGGCATCGCCGGTTCGGCCCGGTCCGCGCAGCGCCTGGAACAGCTGCCGCGCACTCCTACCATGCCGCGGTGACCTGCCCGCCCCGCGATCCCGCCGTCGAAGCCGCCCTCGCCACCCTCGGTTCGGCGGAGCGCGACGAGCTGCACGTCGGCGGCCTGCGAGCCGACGAGCTCGCCGCGCAGTTCGGCACGCCGCTCTACGTGTTCGACGCCGCGGTGTTGCGCGCCAACCTCGCGCGTGTGCAGCAGGCGCTCGGCGCGCGATGCCGCGTGCTGTACTCGATCAAGGCCAACCCGTCGCTCGCCGTCACCGGCACGTTGCACCGTGCGGGTGCCGGCGCCGAGATCGCCTCGCTCGGCGAACTGCAGGTCGCCCTCGCCGCCGGACACCCCGCGGCCTCGCTGCGGTTCGCGGGCCCGGGCAAGACCGACGCCGAGATCGACGCCGCCATCGCCGCCGGAGTCGGCTGCTTCCATGCCGAGTCGGCCGACGAAGTGCTGGCGATCGCTGCGGCCGCGGGGGCCCGGCAGCAGCGCGTCGGCATCGCCGTGCGCGTCAACTTCCCGCACGAACTGCGCGGCTCGCGCATGCGCATGGGCGGCCGCCACGCACGCTTCGGCGTCGATGCCGAACAGGTTGCCGAGCTGCTGCGCACGATCGTCGCCCGGCCGGAGCTGGCGCTGCGCGGCCTGCACGTCTACGCCGGCACCCAGTTGTTCGACGCCGCGGCGTTCGGCCAGCAGGCACGCCTCCTGTGCGAACACGCCGCGGCGTGGGAACGTCAGCTCGGCGTCTCGCTCGACGAGCTCGACCTCGGCGGTGGCTTCGGCGTGCCGACCTACCTCGGCGACCCGAGCTTCGACCTCGACGCCGCCGGGCGCGAAGTGCAGGCCCTGGTCGCCGCGTTCGACCGGCCGGGGCGCACATGGTTCGTCGAACTCGGCCGCCATCTGGTCGCGACCGCCGGCGTCTACCTGACGCGCGTCGTGCGTCGAAAGCAGAGCGGCGGGCTCTGGCAACTGGCCGTCGACGGCGGCCTGCACCAGTGCGCCGCGGCGGCGGGCGTCGGAACGGTGGTGCGTCGCCCACCGCTCCTGGTGCGCGCCGGAGCACTCGCCGCGCGCCCCGGCGAGGACGTGGCGATCGGTGGACCGCTGTGCACGCCGGCGGACCAGTTCGCCGAAGCGCTGCCGCTCGGCCCTCTGCCGACCGGCGAACTGCTCGCGGTGCTGCACGCCGGCGCCTACGGACTGAGCTACAGCCCACACGGATTCCTCAGTCATCCGACCCCGGCGGAAGTCCTGGTCGACGACGGCGTGGCGCGGCTCGTGCGGCGCCGCGGCGAACCCGCCGACGCGCTGCGCGACCAGCAGCCGTGACGACGAGGAAGGAGGTACGACTGCACCCGGCCCAGTGCGCCGCTATCGTGCCGACCATGCGTTCGCGCCCGATCCCCGCTCCGTCGATGTCCGCCGTCGTCGCGGCGACCATGCTGTGTTTCGCCGACACCGCATGCACCCAGGAAGGCGTGCCACCACCGCCGGGCCTCGTGCCGGAACAGATGTGGTACGCCCCGACCGCCGAGGACTGGAAGAAGCCGGTCGCGATCCGCTGGCAGCGCACCTGGGACGACGCGGTGCGGCTGTCGCAGCAGACGAAGCAGCCGATCCTCGTGTGCGTCAACATGGATGGCGAGATCGCGAGCGAACACTACGCCGGCGTGCGCTACCGCGACCCCGAGCTCGCCAAGCTGTGGGAACCGTACGTCTGCGTGATCGCGTCCGTCTACCGCCACAACCCGCGCGACCACGACGAACAGGGCCGGCGCATCCCGTGCCCGCGCCTCGGCAACGTCACCTGCGGCGAGCACATCGCGATGGAGCCGATCGTGTTCGAGAAGTTCCTCGACGGCAAACGCATCTCGCCGCGCCACATCATGGTCGAGCTCGACGGCAAGGAGGTGTTCGACGTGTTCTACACGTGGGACACGCAGTCGGTGTTCGACACGCTGCGCGACGGCATCCAGAAGCGCGCGTTCCAGGCCCCGCCGGTGGTGAAGGGCGATCGCTCGCTGCGCGAGAAGCTCGAGAG
>JAEUHU010000419.1 GCA_016793305.1 Planctomycetota bacterium | reverse complement strand
TCGACTTCCGCCGAGAAGGCATTCTCAAAAGCTCACACGCTTCTTTTCGAGGCCACCCAGAATGTCAAAGATCGCCCCGCTCCTACCGACCGCTTTCGCGTCACCGGCGTGCGAGGGGCGGGAGAAGGTAGCGAGCGATCGGAGGACATGCAAGCAAGCGGCGAAGAATTTTGCGAGCAATCCGCAAGCTTATTTGCAGAAGCAGGTTAGGTCCGATCCTCCACCGACTCGCAGCCGCTTCTCAACGCTTCTCCAGAGCCTCGATTCGCCGGAGCCTCGCACCACCTTCTCGAGCCAGCCACGCACGGGCAGCCTGCTGCGGGAGAGGGACCTCGAAGGAGTCGATCAGGGGCTCCTCGAGCCCGTGCGACCGGAACTTCAGGGTCGCCCCGTCCCGCTCCACGGTGCACCAGTGGAACGCCGAACGGAGCACCGCCGCCTTCTTGTCCGGGTGGACCGGGTAGAGGTCCTTGCCACCGCCGCCGCTGACCACCAACACCAGCTCCCCCGCCTCCGGACGACCGAACCGCTGGTAGCAGTGGTCGTGCCCGCTCAGCACGAGCCCAACGCCCCAGCGCTCGGCCAGGGGCAGCACCCACTTCAGGAGGTCGGGACGATCCCTCTGGCGCGACGCGCTGCGGATCGGGAAGTGCATTGCCAGCACGAGCCAGGGCTCGGTTGTGGACGCCAACTCCCGCTCCAGGAGGCCGAAAACGGGGTGCTGAGGCAGCTCCGGATCTCGCAGCCCGAACGAGTTCGCGTCGAGCACCACGATTCGCACCGGTCCACGCGCGAACGAGTAGCACCTTGCGTCCCCGGTCAGCTCACCGACGGGGCCGCCGAGGTTGGCCAGGGCCTGCAAGCCGCCGCAGTCCATCACGTCGTGGTTCCCAAGCGCCGCGTAGACCGGGGCATGCCGAAGCACCTCGGCGAACGGGCGGAAGAAGCCGGACATGTAGTGCGCGTGCAAGCCCTTCGGGTAGACGATGTCCCCGAGGTGCAGCAGGAAGTCGGGCTGCCAGGAGGCGATCGCCGCACCGACCTGCGTCACGGCGTCACTGTCGGCGAACAGGCCCCACCGCGCCGGCCAGTGCCCGAGGGGCGTGCGCTGCAGCCAGACCCACCAAGGCTGGTCGCCGGAGTCCCCGCACAAGGCGAAGCGAACGGCCACTTCGTCCCCTTCCGGCGCGGTACGAATGCGTCCCGCATCGAATGGCTCGCCGTCGAGGCGCAGCTCGTACCGATACTCGGTCCCAGCACGCAGGCCCTCGACACGAAGCGCGTGCCGGCGGCGCGGCGAAGGCTGGGCGACCTCCTGCACCAGCGCTCCATCCGGGCCGAACAGGCGCAACTGCGCAGAGCAGTCCGCAGCGGCGATCGTTGCCACGGTGGCTCCGGTGCTGGTCACCTCGCGAAGGCAGGCCCCGGTGTGCAAGGGCGGGTCGTCGCAGACGTTCGACCACAGGCACCCGAACCCGAGCAGCCACAACGAGGCGCGCAACCACGCAGAGGGTTTCACGCTCCCTTTCTAGCCCAGACCGCCGCGACCTCCAATCGAGGCGCTTCGAGCGGCGTCACAATGCGAGGCGAGGCATGCCTTGCGCCACGGCTTGCCGCGAGCCCGATCGGACCCGGCGCTCCGGGTGTCACGTGCCCGCGGCCAGAGCGGAGGCTGGCCGAGGATCCCGTCAGCGCTCGAGCCGGACCGTGACCTTCGTGGTGATCCCACCACGCACCTGGAAGTCGCCGACGACCTCGAGCCGCCGCGGGCGCAGCAGCCGATGCAGGTCGCTGGCGATGTCGTTGGTGACCTTCTCGTGGAAGGCCCCGACGTTGCGGAAGCTCCAGAGGTAGAGCTTGAGGCTCTTCAGCTCGACGGCGAGCTGATCGGGCACGTAGACGATGTGGATCGTCGCGAAGTCGGGTTGCCCGGTCTTCGGGCACACACAGGTGAACTCGGGGCAGGCGAAGCGGATCTCGTAGTCGCGATCCGGATACGGGTTCGGGAACGTCTCGAGTACCGAGGCGTCGTGCGGCGCGGGCGGCGGCAGAGGCATGGTCGCAGCGAAGCAGGAAGCCCGCGGCGACTCAAGGCCGCACGGAATCCCCTGGAGCAGGGCCCGGCTCAGCCTGCGGCGACCGAGTTGCCGAAGGACCCGCGACAGCAGGCAAGCCGAGCTCCGCCACTGCCCCACCTACGAGCGGGAAATCCATGCAGACGGGCCCCTCGGCACGACGGCAGCGGTGCGCCCGGCAGGGTCGGCACGAAGGCCCGTCCGGGTGCAAGAACGCCTGAGCCGCCGGCGGCGCGGTGCGCTTCGGATCCTGGGCCCCGAACAGCACCCGGCACCGGGCCCCCGTCGCCGCCAGCACGTGCGACGCCCCTTGGTCCGGACCGACCACCAGTCCACCAACCTGCGCGACGAGGGCGCCGAGGGCCAGCAGGCGTCGCACTTCGCCACGCTCGTGGCGCAGCACGAGCACGCCGGGCGGAGCCGCGACATCCCGTTCGTCCGGGCCGGCCAGCCAAAGCCAAGGCCGCTCCGAAGTCGCCAGCAGCTCGGCAACCCGGTGTGGCCGGAGGGCCCGCGGATCGCGTGGATCGCTCCCGACCACCACGCCGAACGGTCGGGCCGTGTCGAGGCCGAGCACTTGCAGCCTACGGCGTTCGGCCGCCACTTCGTCGTCGCGCGCCTGCAGCCGCGGCGCCAAGAACGTCGCCTCGGGTGCCAGGGTCGCGACGAGGTCGAACGCCATGCGCGCGGGATGTGGCACCCCCGATCCCATCACCGTGCGCCGCAGCAGCCACCGGCTCGCCGGTTCCTGCCGCCAGGGTCCGGCGATCCCGAGCGCCTCGCGCGCCCCGGCACAGCGCGCCACCAGGGCACTCTTCCAGTTGCCCTGCAGGTCGACGGCGAGGTCGGCACGCTGCGCCCGCAACCCCCGCCGCAGCCGCCAGAACGCCCGCAGGCCGCCACGCCGCGCGAACGGCACGACGTCGGCCAGTCCCGGCATGCCCTCCAGCAACGGCACGAACGGCTCCTGCGTCACGAACACGAGGCGCCACGCCGGCCGCGCCCGATGCAGCGCGGCCACGGCCCCGAGCGACTGCACGACGTCGCCCATCGCCGACAGCCGCACCAGCAGGACGGTCGTCACCGCCGGCCCACCCGTTCGGCCAGCACGAACGACTTGAACGGCAAGCTGACGCGAACCCGTTCCACGTAGTCGTCCAGCTGAACGGGTGGCAGCCCGCCGACCTCGTGCAGCACCCAATGCGCGACCACCGGCCGACGCAGCAGTTCGTCGCCGTGCGGCAGCACGCCGAGCTCGAGCAGCAACACCGAATCGAAGTGGCCGACCGTCTGCAGGTCCTCGGGGCGCGGCAGCCGCACCGAAGGCACGCCGAGTCGCGCCATCTCGGCGCGCAGCACCTCTGCGGCCGGCCGCCGAGCGCGCCGGCCTTCGCTCCACTGCAGCGTGCGATCGAGACCGACGGTCCAGGCCGCGACCAAAGGCAAGGCGAGGCAGAAGACCACCAGGGCTCGCGGCGTTCGCACCGCCAGCGCGCCGACCGCGGCGACCACCGCGAAGGCGACACTGCCGAGGCCGATCGCGGTGGATGGCACGAACGGCAGCACACAGGCCGCGAGCCCACCGAGCCCGGCGACGACCCGCAGCCCGCCCCTTGCGCGCGGCGACAACGGCCCTGCCAACGCGACGAACCGCGCGACCGCCGGCGCCACCGCGAACGCCAGCAGCAGCACGTTCGGCAGCAGGTAGCGCGTGGCGCGACCGGGGAAGAACGTCAGCACGGCCACCGCGACGACCACGGCCCCGCTCGCCATGCGCAGCGTCAGGTCGCCGGCGTCGACGGGCGCCCTGTCGACCGGTGCCCGGCGCGCACCCCGCCATTCGCGGAAGGCCCACCAGCCGAGCGGCAGCTGGATCGCGACGGCGCGCAGCCAGAACTCCGGCACCGCCCGCACGTGCTGCCATTCGAAGAACTTCACCCGCCCGACCGATTCCTCGTTGGCGACCGCGAGCATCGCGCTCGGATCGACGCGTAGCAGCCACAGCGGCACGTAGTAGGCCAGCGCCACCCCCAGCATCGGCACGAAGTGCTGCCACGCGTAGCGCAGCCGGCGCTCGCGCCACCAGACCAGGTAGGCACCGAGCCCGAACAGGAACAACGGCGGCCCCTTCTGCAGCATCGCGAGGCCTGCGAGCAGGCCGGACGCGACGACCAGCAGGCGCTGGTCGCGTGCGACGCCCGTGGCGAGTGCCGTCAACGAGGTGGCGACGAGGCTCGCGAACAGCGGGTCGATCTCGGCCGTGGGCCAGGTGAACACCACCAGCGGAGCGCAGGCGATGCCGAGCGCACCGATCCAGCCCGCGACCGGGCCGAACCAACGCCGCAGCAGCTCCCCGGCGAGCCAGGCCGCGAACCACGCCCCCAGCACCGACGGCAGCCGCAGCAGCATTGGATGGTCGCCGAACCACTGCAGGATGGTGGCGAGCAGCCAGTAGTGCAGCGGCGGCTTCGCCCAGGTCGGCTCGTGTCCGAGCGTCGGCACCAGCCAGTCGCCGCGCGCGACCATCTCGACGGCGATCTGCACGCGCCGCCCTTCGGTGCCGTCCAACTCGGGCAGCATCCAGACGGGCAGGCAGGCGATCGCCGTGAGCAGCAGCAGCACCAACGCGCGGGTCAGCACCCGCGCAAGCTATGCAAAGCCATCGAACGCTGCACCGGGATTTGTGCCACACCAGCCGGCGAACGACCACGCCGCAGGCCTCGCTGCGGCGCCCCGTTCCGCCGCCCGTTCCGTGCCGGACCGGCGGTCAGAGCTCCTGCTTCACCTGGTGCATCAGGATCCGCGTGCGCATCCAGCGCATCGCGAAGCAGTCGCGC
The DNA here is from genome assembly GCA_016793305.1 of Planctomycetota bacterium. Next base: position 16,868 of record JAEUHU010000419.1, on the reverse strand, counting down.
AGCCCCTTCCAGATGCGGTTGCCGATCCCGTACTTCGCCGTGCCGGCGGCGCGCGGCCGGTGGTTCACGTCGACCTCGACCACCTTGCCGCCCTGGTAGCGGACCAGGGTCGCCATGAAGCGGTGCATGCCGACGAATTTCGGCGCACGCAGCCAGAACTCGCGGCGGATCGCCTTGATGCCGCACGCCGCGTCGGTGACGCGATCGCCGGTCAGCCAGTTGCGCACGCCGTTGCCGATCCGCGACGACACGCGGCGCGTCCAGGTGTCCTTGCGCTGCCGACGCACGCCGACCACCGCGTCGCACTCGCCGGCCTGCACGCGCGCCACCATCGCCGGCAGGTCGCGCGGGTCGTTCTGCATGTCGCCGTCCATCGTCGTCACGATCGGCGCGCGCGCCTGTTCGACGCCGGCCATCACCGCGGCACTCTGGCCACAGTTCTTCGCCAGCACGACGATGCGCAGCCAGTTCGCCGCGTGCGCCTGCTTCCACTCCTGCATGCGCTGCAGGCTCCGGTCCTTGCTGCCGTCGTCGACCAGCAGTGCCTCGAACGGCCCGTGCGGCAGCAGCACCTCCGCCACCTCGGCGAGCAGGTTCTGGACGTTCTCCTCCTCGTTGTAGATCGGGACCACCAACGAGAACCGTGGTGACACAGCCGTCACCGGGCCTCCACGCGCAGGCGACCGTCGACGGCGGCGCTCTGCCTGCCGCGGCTGGCGAGGATGAACGGATTGACCTCGACCTCGGCGATCGCCGGGAAGTCGAGCACCAGCTGCTGCAGCCGCAGCAGCGCGTCGAACGCTGCAGCGAGATCCGCAGCGGGCGCGCCGCGGAACGCACCGAGCAGCGCCTTGCCCTTCAGCGAGCCGAACATCTCCTCCGGATCGCGACCGTCGAGCGGTCCGACGCGCACGGCGACGTCGCGCAGCAGTTCGACCTGCACGCCACCGAGACCGGCGGCGTAGAGGGGCCCGTAGCGCGGATCGCGCGTCATGCCGAGCAGCACCTCGCGGTGGCCGGCGGCATGGGCCTGCACCTGCAGCGACACCCCGTCGAACTCCTGGCCGAGCCGGTCGAGCAGGTCCTGCGCCGCGGCATACACCTCGTCGCCCGAACGCAGCCCCGTGCGCACGGCGCGGTGCTCGCTCTTGTGCAGCAAGCCGGCGGCTTCGGCCTTCAGCACGACCGGGAAGCCGAGCTTGTGCGCGGCCGCGACCGCGTCGCCGGGCGTCTGCACGCGGCGGCTCGGCGCGAACGGGATCCCGTACGCCTGCAGCACCAGTTCGGTCGCCGAGGCGGGCAGCCAGCCACCGCCCTTGTGCAGAGCGAACACGCGCGCGGCCGCCTTCTTGTCGACGCGGAGCGTCGGACGCTTCGACGGACGCCGCTCGAGCCAATGCTGACGGCGGCACATCAGCCGCAGCGTCGTCGCCATGTCCTCGGGATAACGGAACACCGGGATGCCGGCGCGCATCAGGATCTGCTGCGCCTCGTCGCCGCGTTGGCGGCCCATCACGCAGGCGAGCACCGGCTTCGACAGACCGCGCGTCTCGTCGACGATCGCCTGCGCCACCGCCGCGGCGTCGATCATGATCGGCGACACGAACAGCACCACGAGCCCGTCGACCGCGTCGTCCTTGCCGACCACGCGCAGTGCCGCGCGGTAACGGGCCGCGTCGGCCGACGCGATCAGGTCGATCGGGTTGTGCACGCTCGCTTCCGGCGGCAGCACCTTGCGCAGCGCCTTCGCGGTCGCGGGCGCGATCGCCGCCATCTCCATGCCGAGCCCGGCGATCGCGTCGGTGGCGAGGATGCCCGGGCCGCCGGCGTTGGTGACCACGGCCATGCTCCGACCACGCGGCAGCGGCTGCGTCAGCAACGCCTGCGCCAGCGCGAACATGTCCCGGAAGTTGTCGACGCGCAGCACGCCGCACTGCTGCAGCAGCGTGTCGGCGGCGACGTCGGCCCCGGCGATCGAGCCGGTGTGCGAACTGGCGGCGAGCGCACCGGCATCGCTGCGGCCCGACTTCACCGCGATGATCGGCTTCTTGCGCGCGACGGCCCGCGCCACCTGCACGAACTCCTGCGGCTCGCCGACGGTCTCGAGGTACAGCAGGATCACCTTCACCTGGTCGTCGTCGCCCCAGTAGGCGACGAGGTCGGCGGCGGTGACGTCGGCGCGGTTGCCGACCGACGCGAACATCGCGACGCCGAGGCCCGCCTGCGCCGCGTCGGCCAGGATCGCCTCGCCCAGTGCGCCCGACTGCGACACCATCGCCACCGATCCCGTCGGCGGCGGCGTCGCCGAGAAGCTCGCGTTGCAGGCGAACTCGGGCTCGGTGTTGATGATGCCCATGCAGTTCGGGCCGATGACGCGCATGCCGTGGCGATCGGCGATCGCGCGCAGCTTGTCCTCGCGCTCGATGCCGATGCCGCCGATCTCGCGGAAGCCGGCGGTGATCACCACCAGCCCCTTCACGCCCTTCTTCCCGCACTCCTCGGCGGCCTTCAGCGCCGCGTCCGGCGGCACCACCAGCACGGCGAGGTCGACCGGCCCGGGGATCGCGCGCACCGACGGATAGGCGGGCACCGACAGCACGACCTCGGCCTTCGGATTGACCGGATACACCGGCCCCTGGAAGCCACCCTGGATCAGGTTGGCGACCACCTGGCGGCCGATCGAGCCGGGACGGCGTGAAGCGCCGATCACGGCGACGGAACGAGGACGGAACAGGCCGTCGAGGCCGAGAGTGCGGGCGTTCGCCATGGGCGGCGAGCACAGTAGGAGCCGCGACCACGGGCGCCAAGAACGCAGCGACGCCGCTGTTGGCCGTAGTTCCCCCGAGTCGCAGTTCGAGGCACAGCTGCTTGCCTTGCGGTGCCCGGTCTCAATGATCGCGCCCCGATGCCTCCGTTCGTCGAAGCCATGCGCCCCCACCAGTGGGTCAAGAACCTGCTGGTGCTGGTGCCGCTCCTGTTCACGCCGAAGGCGTTCGAGCCGGCGGCCTGGGGCGTGGCGCTGCTCGCGTTCGCCTCGTTCTGCATGTCGGCGAGTTCGATCTACCTGCTGAACGACATCAAGGATCGCGAAGAGGACGCGCACCACCCGAAGAAGCGCAAGCGGCCGATCGCCTCGGGACGCCTGCCGGTCGGTGCCGCGTGGTCGACGTTCGCCGGCGTGCTCGTCGCGGCGGGCGCGATCGCATCCCTGGTGCCGGCCCACGGCTGGCGGCCGTTCGTGATGTGGCCGGCCGCCTACCTGGCGCTGAACGTCGCCTACAGCCTGCTGCTGAAGCGGCTCGTGGTGATCGACTGCATGTGCATCGCACTGGGCTTCCAGCTGCGCGTGCAGGCCGGGGCCGCCGCGATCCAGGTGGACGCGTCGCGCTGGCTGCTGCTGTGCACGTTCTTCTTCGCGTTGTTCCTGGCCTTCTGCAAGCGCTACGAGGAACTCGGCAAGCAGGGCGAGGCCAGCGGCCAGACGCGCGCGACGATGTCCGACTACTCGGTGACGTTCCTCAACATGCTGATCGGCCCGCTCGCCGCCCTCAGCATCCTGACCTACGCGCTCTACACGGTGAGTCCGGACACGGTCCAGCGGCACCACACCGATCGCCTGATGTACACGGTGCCGATCGTCACCTACGGCGTGTTCCGGTACCTGTTCCTCGTCTACCGGAAGAGCGAAGGCGGCGATCCCGCCCGGCTGCTGTTCCGCGACGTGCCGCTGATCGTCTCGGGGTTGTGCTACGCACTCGCGATCGTGGTGCTGCTGCGCTGGCTGCCGACCGACGCCTGAACGGTGCGGAGAACGGCGGTCGGCTCGAGGAGTGGTCCGGGAGGCCCTTCAGGGCGCCTCGACCAGCCGCAGTCGCGCCACGCCGCCGGCCGCTTCGCTGGCGATCAGCAACCGGCCGTCCGGCAGCCGCGTCATGCCCTCCGCCTGCGGCAGCAGCTCCGGATCGAGCGAACGCACGCCGAGCAACCGGCCCGCGCGATCGAGCCGCAGCAGCAGCGCGTCGACCGCGGACAGCAGCAGGAACTCGTCGCCGCCGGGCAGGGCCAGCAGTTCGCTGGCGCGCAGCTCGAGCGCCACCCGTTCGCGGCCCTTGTCGGTGATGCGGGTCGGCAGTTGCAACCCACGAGCCTCCGCCTGGTCGATCACGCCCTTGCGTCGCCACACGCAGAACGGTTCGTCGTGCACGCGCCCGGTCGCGGGCTCGACCGCGAACACCGGTCGCGCGTCGCGGTCGCCGTCGGGCCGTTCCTTCGACATCGCCAGCAGCAGGCCGCGCGACGGCTCGTGGCAGAGCCCTTCCCAGTCGTGCAGCCCACCCGGCAGCCGGATCGTGCGCACGATGCGCAGCCGGTCGCCATCGGCGCCGAGCTCGAGCAAGGCCCCGTCGGCGCGCAGTACCCAGAACACCGAGCCGACCAGCGCCAGCCCTTCGTAGTCGCCGCGTGGACCGAACTCGACGCGGCGCAGCGGCTCCTTGCCCTGCAGCGACACGAAGAACAGCGCCCCGACCTCGTCCTGCACGCAGGCGATCGTGTCGTCGTCGACGGCGACGATGCCGGACACCTCGCGCAGCGCCCGCGGCAGCGCCAACTCGCCGTCGACCAGACCGACCGGTGCCGCCGCCCCACAGCCGGCCAGCAGCAGCGCGGAGAACGCGGCGGCGCGGCCGCTCACGCAGCGGCCTCGTCGGCGCCCGCCCGGGCGGCGGTCCAGAGGCAGCGCACGGTCGCCAGCAGCAGCAGCACCGTCGCCCAGGTGACGTTGCCGAGCGCCAAGGCCTGGTTGCCGAGCCGCGTGCCGAGCACGTCCTTGGCGAGCAGACCGGTGAGGCACGCCCCCACCAGCAGGCCCGCCGCCAGCCGATCGCGCGGGCCGCGCAGCAACCGTTCGGCCACGAACGCGACCGGGAACAGCCACACGCAGAAGTGCGACTTGCTGCTCTGCGGCGACAGCAACACCATGCCGCAGGCGACCGCCGCGACCTCGCCGAGGCCGACCCCACGTTGGGCCAGCGCCCGGTCGGCGGCCGCGCGCACCGTCCCGGCCGCCGCGCGCACGCCGAGTGCGATCAGCCCGAGCACCGCGAGCTGGCTCGCGTAGTTGACCACCTTGAACACGCCCGCCGGCAGCGCCACCAGCAGCACGTGGCCCGCTTCTCCCTGCACGAACGTGCCCGGCCCCTGCACCGGCGTGAACAGCCGCAGCAGCGTGCCGGACAGGCTCTGGTTCAGGAAGCTGTGCGAGTTCCACACGCCTTCGCGGCTGGCGGCACCCCCGACCTGCAGGCCGCGCAGGTTGACGTCGATCCAGCGTTGCCACCACCACTGACCGTCACCACGCGGGAACAGCAGGTCGGGCAGCAAGGTCGCACCGACCACGCCGACCGCGAGCCAGACCAGCGCCGACCAACGCCAGCGCAGCCCGAACAGGCCGACGAACAGCAGCGGCGTCGCCTTGGTCGCGGCCCCCACGCCGGCGAACAGCCCGGCCCAGCTGCGGTTCCTGCACCAAGCGGCGGCACACAGCCCCACGAGGCCGGCGATCAGCAGGTCGTGGCTCTGGTTCGACAACACCGAGAACACGTGCCGGCCGCCGACCACGCCGGTCAGCAGCCAGAACCAGACCAGCCGCGGTGGCGCCCGGCCGGGCAGCGGCACCTGCGCGTAGCCGTGCAGCCAGCGCACCAGCAGCAGCACGATCGCGAAGTTGACCGCGAACCACCCCGCCGGCTGCCAGTCGTGCGGCAGCAGGGCGAACGGCACGAACGGCAGCGCCGCGAACGGCGGGTAGGTGAACGGCTTCTCGTCCTCCCCGGGCCGGTAGATCTCCGTCCCCGCCGCCATGCGTTCGCCGCCCTGCACGTAGACCGGCAGCTCCCGGTCGTGCTTCTTCTCGGCGCGGTAGCCGAACACCCAGGCACCGCCGACCAGCACGGCCAGCAGCAACGGCAACAGCCACAGGCGAGAGCGGTTCACGCGCGCGTTATGGCCCGCTCGCTCGGCGCTGTCCATGCTGCGGGCCGCAGAGCCTCCCGAACCAACCAACCGCCGACCGCCCATCGACAGCCCGTCGACGCAGCCTCGGCAATCGGTATCCTGCCGGCCCCTTTGGCCAAGACTCGCAAGACCCGCAGTTCGTCCCAGCGCCTCGGCGTCTGGTTGTTCGGCGCCTACGGCGGCCTCGCGACGACGGTCGTGGTCGGCACCCGCGCGATCGCCCGAGGCCTCGCCGCGCCACACGGCCTCACCACCGCGACCCCGGCCGCGGCCGGCATCGACTGGCAGCCACTCGACGGCATCGTGTTCGGCGGCCACGAGATCCGCCGCTCGGACTACCGAAGTGCCGCGGCCGAGATCCAGGCGCGCACCGGCTCGCTGCCGCCCGAACTGCTGCAGCCGCTGCAGAAGGACCTCGCCGCGGCGAGCGCGAACGTGGTCCCGGGCGTGCTCGCCAACGCCGGCCGCACCATCACCGAGCTCGCCGATCCGCCACGGGGAGGCCGCGGCAAGGCCGAGCGCCTCACGTTGCGCCAGCAGGTGGCGCAGGTGCAGAGCGACCTGCGCGCGTTCCAGAAGCGTCACCGCCTCGATCGCATCGTCTGCGTCAACCTGACGTCGACCGAGCCGCCGCTGCGGCCGTCGCCGGCGCACCGCACGCTCGCCGCGTTCGAACGCGCCCTCGACGCGGACCGGCAGCAGGTCGTGCGGCCGTCGGCGATCTACGCCTATGCGGCGGCGACCATGGGGCTGCCGTTCGTGCACTTCACGCCGAGCGACTCGGCGCTGCTGCCGGCGATCCAGCAGGCGTTCGCGGCGAACCGAGCCCCGTGGATGGGCTGCGACGGCAAGACCGGCGAGACGCTGGTGAAGTCGGCGCTGGCGCCGATGTTCCGCATCCGCAACCTGCGCGTGCTGTCGTGGCAGGGCTACAACATCCTCGGCGACCGCGACGGTGCGGTGCTGAAGCACGCCGAGAACAAGCGCACCAAGGTCGCGACCAAGGACGCGCTGCTGCCGTCGATCCTCGGCTACCCGCTGCACACGCACGTCGGCATCGACTACGTGCCGTCGCTGCACGACCTGAAGACCGCGTGGGACTTCGTGCACTTCGAAGGCTTCCTCGGCTTCAAGATGGCCATGCAGTTCACCTGGCAGGGCTGCGACGCGATCCTCGCCGCCCCGCTGGTGCTCGACCTGGTGCGCTTCGCCGACCTGGCGCAACGCCGCGGCGAAGCGGGGCCGATGCCGCACCTCGCCTGCTTCTTCAAGCACCCGATCGGCGTCGCCGAGCACGACCTGCACCGGCAGTGGGAACGGCTCGCCGCCTACCTCGACGCTGCCCGAACGCGCAAGGCGCGCTGACGGCGCACCGAGGACCCACCGATGTGCGGCATCGTCGGCGCGCGACACGACTGGCTGCTGGCGCGCGGCCTCGATCCGGCCGCGGCGATGCGCGCCGCCACGGCGACGCTGCAGTGGCGCGGTCCCGACGGCCTCGGCGTCGTGTCCGCCGGCCCGTGGTGGCTCGGCTGCGCGCGCCTCGCGATCACGCAGCCCCGTAGCCACCAACCCGTGGTCCGCCGCACCGGCCGCTTCGTCGGCGTGCTGAACGGTGCCGTCACCAACGCCCGCGCCCTGTGGGCCACGTTGCTGCCGCGCGCCGAACGCCGCGCAGCCCCGCCGAACGACGCCTGGCTGCCACTGCTCGCGGTCGCACGCGACGCGCTCGGCAGCCTGCGCGAACTGCGCGGCCACCACGCCTACGCGGTCGTCGACACGGCGACCGGCAACCTGGTGTTCGGCCAGGATCGCTACGGCGAGAAGCCGCTGCTGTGCGTCGTCGACCGGCTCGCCGGCCGGCCGCAGCTGGTCGCCTTCGCGTCGATGCGCGCCGCCATGGCACCGTTCGGCTTGCCACCGACCGTCGAACCGCGCCGCCTCGCCGAACTGTTCCGCTTCGGCTGGGCGCCGATCCGCAGCGTTCGGTGCAGCGCCCGGCTGCGCATCGAGCCGATGCCACGCCGCGGCGAACCGCTGCAGACGCCGGCGAACGGCGACGACTGGTGGCAGGCGGCGACCGCGCCCTCTTCGCCGGTGCTCCCCGCCCCGCCGGCACCGAGCCTGCGCGAAGCCCTGCGCGACAGCGTCGCGCGCTGCCTCGACACCAGCCGCGGCACGGGCCTGGCACTGTCCGGCGGTCTCGACAGCAGCTGCCTCGCCGCCACGCTCGGCGAACTCGGCCAGCGTGTGCCCGCCTACCAGCTGCGCTGCGTCGGCAGCCCACCCCACGAACGGCAGGCCGCCACCGCCGTCGCGATGCGGCACGACCTGCCGTTGCGCCCGATCGACGTCGGCCCCGAACTCGCCGACGAGCTGGTGGTGCTGACTGCGCTGGCGGGCCAGCCGCTCGGCGATCCGTCGATCCTCGCGCTGTACGCGATCGCGCGCGCCGCGGCCGCCGACGGCGTGCGCGTACTGCTCGGCGGCGAAGGCGCCGACGAACTGCTGCTCGGCTACCGCCGCTACCGTGCCCTGCACCGCCTGCCGCACCTCGGCTGGCTCGGCCGCCGGGCTTCGCAGTGGTCGATGGGCTATCCGGCGCGCTGGCTGCGCGCCGCCAGTGCCCAAGATCCGGTCGGTGCCCTGCTCGCGGTGACGCCGCCCGCGTTCGGTGCGGCCGTGCTCGCCGAGCCCCTGCACCACCGCCGCTGCTGGCGCGACGCCGGCCTCGGCGACTGGCCCGCGACCGCAGGACCGACCCCACACCGCCCGGACCTGGCGCTCGCGGCCCGCGACTTCGACCTGCGCCACTACCTGCGCGCCGACCTGCTGGCCAAGGCCGACATCGGCAGCCTCGCCGCCGGTGTCGAGATGCGGCTGCCCTACCTCGAAGGTGACGTCGCCCGCTTCGGCCTCGGTCTGTCCGCCCTCGGCAAACGGCCGCTGCGGGACGCGTTCACCGCCGAACTGCCGCCCGAAGTGCTGCACCTGGGCAAGCGTGGGCTGTCGCTACCACTCGACGCGTGGTTCCGCGGCGACCTGCCCTGGCTCGACCTGCTGGCGGAGGAACGGACCCGTTGCCGCCCCCACCTGCGCCCGGGCGGCGTCAGTGCGGCCGTCGATCGCCATCGCCGCCGGCAGGCCGACCTCGGCCACGGCCTCTACCTGCTGGTCGCGATCGAACTGTTCCTGCGCACGCTGGAGCGAGGAATCCCCACCGGGCAGCGGAGCGAAACGGGCCCCGGCGCGTAGACTCCGCGCCCCGCGGAATCCCCCGCAGCATTCCAAGAACCACTACACGCATGAAGAAGATCCTGTCGTTCGTCCTCGCCGCCGCGCTCTGCGCCCCGGCTTTCGCCCAGAAGTCGGGCTCGACCAACACCAACGCGCCGGCGCTGAAGCAGTCGATCGAGGCCAAGGGCGCCTCGATGAGCCTCGACTACTACTCCGTCACCTGGGCCGAGGGCAGGACCATGGCGCGCCTCATGGACAAGGAGAACGGCGCGCAGGCGCGCAAGCGTCTCAACGACAACGCCGCGAACAACGCGATCGGCACGTTCAAGAGCTCGGTCGACGTCTCCTGCGGCGACACGATGCTGGCCGCCGGTGAGTACAGCGTCTTCTTCACGATCGACGAGGACCTGAACTGGAGCATCAACTTCAAGAGCGGCGAGAAGGTCCACAGCCACAAGCTGACGCTGGCCGACTCGGGCCACGAGAGCAAGATGCTGCTGCTGTGCCTGTACGCCGCCGAGAAGGGCGCTGGCGTCTACGTCGCGTTCGGCAGCAAGTCGGGCGATCTGCAGTTCGCACCGGTCGCCAAGAAGGGCTGATCGCCCCCGGCGACCCAGACTGGGGGGACCCAGGCTGGGGGCGCCCCGGGCTCACGACGACCCGAGCTCACGGTGCCGGCAGCAAGCGCCGGCGCAGTTCGACCGGGTCACCCGCCGCCGGCTCGTCGGCGAACACCGAACGAGCCGCCGGGCCGGCCGCGCGCTGCCAGCGCACGAGCAGGTCCTCGGCCAGCGAGCGCGAGCCGCTCCGGCAGGCCAGGGCGAACGCATCCGCCAGCACGGCCGGATCCTCGCCGCGCTCGTCGAGCAGCAGGAAGTGCGCGCTGAGCGCCCCGTCGAGGCTCTGGCGCGGCGGCGGCACCCCACGCAGCACGCGCACGACGGCCCGTTGGTCGCTCTCGACGCCGGCGAACCGCTCGTCGGTCGGCAGGTGCGCTTCGACGACGCGCATCAGCTCGGCGAGCGTGCCGCGCAGCCGGCCGTGCAGCGCCACCTGGTGTTCGCCGTCGACCGACCGAACGCGCAGCAGCACCATGCCGGTCGGGGCCCCGGCCGGCGGGGCACTGGTCGGGAACTCGTCGAGCCCGAAGAAGCCGAGCCGGTGCAGCCGCCGCGCGAACGCGCGCACCGCCGACGGCACCATCCGGTAGACGCCGAGTCGGTCGAACACCGGCAGCGACAGTTCGCGTTCGCCGTCCGCGGTGGTCAGCGCTCGGGACGACGTGCCGTAGACCGCGAGCCCGTCGCCGGTCAGACGGAACTTGCGCACCGTGTCGAGTCGGTTGCCGACCTGCACGACCTCTTCGGCGACGAACTCGAAGCCCTTCGGCGGCCAGATGGTCGCCGGCGGATCGTCGCTGACGCAACCGGCCAGCAGGGTCGCGAGCACGACCGCACCAGCAGCGGGCAGGACCGACCAGGAACGAAGCGACACGACGCGCACGCGCGGCGGATGCTAGTCGGCGCGCCGCGACGCCGGAACGCCCACGCCATCGGTTCGTGCCGCGAGCTCGCGCTTCCTTCGGTGCCACCGAACCGGTAGCGTGCCGGCGGGCTGGTTCCACGAACGACGACGCGGAGGCGTGCTTGGTGCTCATCCACGAGAAGATCGCTGCCTTGCTGGAGCAGCGGCGCTTGAAGAAGCGAGACTTGGCGCGAGCGTTGGGAGTGTCGCCGCAGACGGCGACCGACATCTGCAAGGGGCGCTCGGCGATCACGCTGCCGCACCTGCGCAACCTGATCACGTTCTTCGAGGTGCGGGCCGAGTTCTGGCTCGACGACGAACGGCTGGTGCCCGCCGAGCTCGACCGCCTGGCGCAACGCGGGGCCGCGGTCGCCCTCGATCGCACGGGGCTGCCGCAGCTCGAGGATCCGGAGCGGCTGATGCAGCGCCTGCGCACGTTCGTGCAGCGCCACCGCGCCGAGTTCCTGGCGATGTTCCCCGACCTGAGCCTCGCCGAACGGCGCCTGCTCGGCCTCGCCGATGCCGCGTCCGGCTCGATCGGGCTGGTGGCCGGCGGGCACGCCAGCGGTGCGGGTGGCGGCCTCGCCGGCCACGCGGCCGAATGACGTCGGCATGACGTCGCGCGGGCCCTCGGCACCATTGCGGGGCCGAGACCGGCCCGTCAGCATGCGGCGATGCAATCGTTCGGACCGCTCGCTCTGCTCGCCCTGACCACCGCCTGCGCCGCGACCCCGGCCCAGCAGGAGCCGGTCGTCCCGGCGAAGCCGTTCTCGATCCGGGCCGGCAAGCCGGTCGAGCCCCTGGCGAACGAGAAGCACCTCGCCAACGTCCGCATGCTGACGATGGACGGCGAGAACGCCGAGGCCTACTGGAGCCACGACGGCACCAAGCTGATCTTCCAGCGGCGCGACGCGTCGATGGTGGCCGACCAGATCTACGTGCTCGACCTCGCCACCGGCGAACAGAAGCTCGTCAGCACCGGCAAGGGCCGCACCACCTGCAGCTACTTCCTGCAGGGCGACCGGCGGATCGTGTTCGCGTCGACGCACCACCACGGCGAAGCACCGCCGGTCGTCAAGATGACCGGCCACGGCTACCAGTGGGCCGTGCACCAGGAATACGACATCTTCACCGCCAACGTCGACGGCAGCGAACTGGTCCAGCTGACCACCGCGGTCGGCTACGACGCGGAAGCGACGGTGTGCCCGGTGACCGGCACGATCGTGTTCACGTCGACGCGCGACGGCGACCTCGAGCTCTACACGATGGAGCCGGACGGCAGCAACGTGCGCCGCGTCACCGACCGGCCCGGCTACGACGGCGGCGCGTTCTTCTCGCACGACGGCAAGAAGCTGGTGCTGCGCTCGGCGTTCCCGCGCGACGACAAGATGGCCGCGGAGGACAAGCAGCTGCTGACCCAGCAGATCGTGCGCCCGTCGCTGATGGAGATCACCGTCTGCGACCGCGACGGCAAGAACTTCCGCCAGATCACCAAGAACGGTGCCGCCAACTTCGCCCCGTTCTGGACCGTGGACGACCAGCGCATCCTGTTCGCGAGCAACTTCCTCGGCATGGAGGAGGCGAAGAAGACCGGCGACCGCAGCGCCGCGCGCCGCTTCAGCCTGTTCCTGGTCGACGAGAACGGCGAGAACCTCGAGCGCGTGACCTTCAGCGACGAGTTCGACTCCTTCCCGATGTTCTCGCCGGACGGCAAGCACCTGGTCTGGGCCAGCAACCGCTACAACCAGAAGCCGGGCGAGACGAACCTGTTCGTCGCCGAATGGGTGAACTGAACGCGGCTTCCCGGACGGCACAGCTTGTCGTTCGCTTGCTCGTCGCTTCACGCGCGCAGCCGATGGTTCTGCCATGGACCACGAGCTGTTCTTGGGCTGTGACGGCGCTGCCTGCGCCGCCGCAGATCTGACTGCCCGCCTCCTCGCCGACCTGACCCAGGCCACCCAGCGCCGGGCGGTGGCCGAAGCCCGCTACCGCGCGGCGCTGGCCGTCGGCACGCCGGTGCCGCTGGCGGTTCGGCTCGAACGCACCGCGACCCGCCGCCAGGTGGACGCGCTGCACCAGTTGCTCGACGGCATGCCCGGCGACCCGGAGACGTTCCATGCCGCCAGTGCTTGAGCTCGTCGATCACCGGGGTCGCCTGCGCGCCCTGCTGCACCGCTACCGCGCCCAGGAGGACCTGCTGCGCCAACTGCTCGAGGAACGCCAGGAACGGCTCGAAGAAGCCGACCGCGAACGCACCCGGGAACTGTTCGAGCCGACCAGCCCCATGCCGCTCGCCGTGGATGCGGCCCTGCACGGCGAGGTCGAGGATCTCGCCACCGAACTGCTGCACGTGCGCATGGCCGTGCTCGGCACGGCCGAGGAGCTGGCGCTGCACGACGACGCCCCGGAAACCCGGCGCCACGGAACCGCCTGCTGACCGACGACGCCCGTGGTCCGTAGCATGCGAGGCATGCCTGCGCCTCGCTCCACCGGCCACCCCCTGGTCTGGCTCGTCGCCGCCCTGGTCCTGGCCTCGGCAGCGATCTTCGCGTTCGGTTGGTCGTCGGATGGGCCGCCGGCCCCGCCGGGCACCATCTCCCCCCCGCCAGAACGAGCCGCCAAGGCAGCCGAACCCGCTCGTCCGGGCGAGGTCGTAGCGCCCGACGACGACAGCGGCCGGAGCGCCGCGGCGACGCCAGCGCCGACCGCTGCAGCCCCCGATGCGAACGAACCCACCGCCGGCACAGCTCCGCTGCGAGTCAGGACCCGCGTGCGCGGCCAGGTGGTCGACGTGCGCCGGCAGGGCGTCGCCGGCGCCGAGGTCGGGCAGGTGAAGAAGGCCGATGCGCCGGCCCTGATCGCGGCCAGCCTGCCGATGGCAGCCGGCACGGAACACACCACGCGGACGGCTGCGGACGGCTCGTTCGAAGTGGCCCTGCCAGAACTCGGCGCCTTCGAGCTGCGCGCCAGCCATCCGGACCATCCGCCGAGCACGTTCGCCGGTGTCGCCGACGGTCCGGTGGTCGAAGGTGTGTTGCTGGTGCTGCAGGACGGCGTCGCCATCACCGGCCGCGTCGTCGACGCACCGAGCGACGCCGGCGCGCTCACGGTCGTCGGCAAGCCGGTCGAGCGGGGTCTCGCCGCGGCGGCCGACCAGGCGCTGACGAAGAGCCTGTTCGACTTCGGCAATCTGCTCGACGACTTCGACGTGCCCGCCGACGGGCGCACCGCCGTGGTCGCCGCCGACGGCACGTTCACGCTGGCAGGCCTCGCCGTCGGGCGAACCTACCGGGTGTTCGCCCAACAGCGACCCGACGGACAGATGCCGACGCGGTGCACCGAGGTGGCCGAGTGCCCGAGCGGTTCGCGCGGCGTGTCGCTGCGCTGGCGACCGACGGCCGAGCTGGTGCTACGCGTGGTCGACGCCGAGACCGGGGCCCCGCTCGAGGCGCTGGAAGTGGCGGTCGGGCCGATGCGCAAGGTCGCGGTACTCGGCATCGACGTCGCGGTGCCGATGCGGCAGCCGGTGCCGCAGCAGCAGTTCCCCCGTGGCGAAGTCCGCGTGCCGGGCCTCGGCATCGACGCGGGCGAAACGGGCCGCTGGTCGCTCGAAGTGCGCGCAGCAGGGCATCGCAGCTGGGTGCGCGACGACCTCGAGTTGCGGCCCGGACGCCACGACCTCGGCGTCGCCAGCCTCGGCGTGGCGCCGGTCGTACAGGTCACGGTGCAGGCCAGTGGCCGGCCGGTCGCCGGAGCGCTGGTCGAGATCGACGAAGTCGAGGACGACGAACGCTCGCTGCAGGTGGGTGCAACCGTTCGTGCCGGCAACACGCAGCCGGTTCCCAGCAGCACCACGACGACCACGATCGGCGGTGGTCCGGAGCGCGGCCGCAACCGGACCGACGAGCACGGGGTGGTCCGCATCACCACGGACCTCGTCGGCCAGGGCCGCCTCGTGGTGCGCTCGGACCAGCACGCGCCCTACCGCGGCGAGCCGTTCGCCCTGCCGGCGCGCGGCACCGTCGAGCAGACGGTGACGCTCCGGGACGGGGGCTCGGTCACCGTGCAGGTCTTCGACCGCGACGGCAACCCGGTGCCGGGCGTGGTGGTCGTGCGCAGCGGAGGCGACGACGAGGGAGATGAAGAGCGCACCACCGACGCCGACGCGCGCACCACGTTCGCGCGGCTGGCTCCGGGCAAGCACACGTTCGCTCGCAAGATCCCGGACAGCGGCCACGGCCTGACGATCGGCGGCCTCGGCCTGCCGCGTTCGATCCCCGGCAGCAAGAGTGTCGAGGTCGTCGACGGGGCGGAACTGCAGCTGCGCCTCGACGAGCCGAGGCTCGGCTCGGTGCGCGGTGTCGTGACCCTCGGTGGCCAGCCACTCGATCGCGCGGAGGTGCGCCTGCTCGTCGCCAGCGCCGGGGACCCGCTCGATGCCGCCGTCGAGGAGGCGGTCGGCGAGATGTTCGGCGGACTGCTCGGTGGCAGCTCCGACCCGACCTGCCGCAGCGAGTCCGACGGCACCTACACGCTGGGCCAGGCCCCGATCGGCCCGGTCCGCTTGCAGGTCCGCCACCGCGACCTGGCGATGCCACAGGCGTTCGACTTCGAACTGCGCGAAGGCGACAACCAGTTCGACCTGGTCCTGCACGACACGTCGGTCGCCGGCATCGTCCGCGACGAGAACGGCGCCCCGCTGGCCGGCATCGAGCTGCACGTCGACACGGCCGACGAAGCCGAGTTCGCCGAAGGCGTGGCCGAAGCGACCGCGTTGTTCGGTGGCACCGGCCGCCGCGCCCAACGCAGTGCCGACGACGGCACGTTCGTGCTGCGCGGGCTGCGCCACGGCGTGCCGCTGCAGCTGACCGCGCGCGGCCGGCTGCGCGTGCCGAGCACGGTGGCCCTCGAACCGCTGGCCGTCGGCGAACGACGCGGCGACGTCGCCGTGCAGCTGCGCGCCGCCGGGCGGGTGCGCGTGCGCGCCGACGGGGCGATCGGGGTAGGCGCCGAATGGGCCGGCTCCGAAGCCCCCGCGAGCGGTCCGACGCAGCACATGGTGCGAGCCAACAACGGCCAGGCGACGTTCGACCAGCTGGCGCCTGGGCCGTGGCGCCTCGTCGCCCAACGCCCTGACGGCGCTGCGGTCGCCGGACAGGTCGTGACCGTCACGGCCGGCTCGACCCAAGCGGTGACCTTGTGACCAAGACCATGCGATCCACCACGACCCGACCACGAACCGGTCCCGCTTCGGCGCGGCGCCCGTCGGCCTTGCCACCCCAGCGGCGCAGCCCCCCCGCGCCAGCCGAAGAGAGCCCACAGCACACGATGAGCCAGGCGCTGCTGGAACGCGTCGCCGAGCAGTTCCGGGCGCTGGGCGAACCATCGCGGTTGCGGCTGATGAACCTGCTGTTCGACGGCCCGAAGTCGGTCGGCGCACTGGTCGAGGCGTCGGGCCTGTCCCTCGCGAACGTCAGCAAGCACCTCGGCATGCTGCACCAGGTCGGCTGGGTGACGCGCACGAAAGTCGGCGTGCACGTCCTCTACGCGCTCGCCGACGAACGCACCTTCGGGCTGTGCGACCTGATGTGCGCCCGGGTCCGCGAATTGGCGCACGCTGCCAGCGCCGCGACGGCGCAGGAAGGCCCACCGCGACCGAAGCGGGGCTGACGCCGTCAGGGCGTCTGCAGCGGCTGCACGTCGAGCCGGCGGAACTCGCAGACGGCACCCTCGGCCTGCAGGGCGATGCGGCCACCGCGCGCCGTGCAGCCGGTGCCGTGGTTCACCAGCTGGCCGTTCACGTGCACGATCACCTCGTCGCCACGGCACTCGACCACCATCTGGTTCCACTCGCCGTTCGGCTTCTCGGCGCCGTCGATCAGGTTGACGATGCGCCGTGCGCGGTCGCCGTCGACGCCCCAGTTGGCCTTCGGACCGCGCCGCGTCTCCATGTCCGGCACGGCGATGTCCTCGCCGATGCACCAGAAGTCGCCGGCGTTGCCGGCGTGCAGCTGCACTTCGATCGACTGCGGGAACATGCCGTAGAGCCGCCGCGGCGTCGACGTGTGCACCAGCACGCCGCAGTTGCCCGG
>JAEUHU010000401.1 GCA_016793305.1 Planctomycetota bacterium | reverse complement strand
CGTCGGGATGCTGGCCCGGCACGAGCCGTCCGGCGACGAACAGGTCGAGGTCGCCGTCGCCGTCGAAGTCGGCCGCGGCGGCGTGGCCCGAGGACTCGCGCAGTTCGGGCAGGGCCGCGGGGTCGCGCACGAACTTCAGGTCGCCGTCGTTGCGGTAGAGCCGGTCCTGCATCGTCTCGTCGCCCGGGGGCACTTCGCTGCCGCCGCTGGCGACGAACAGGTCCAGGTCGCCGTCGCCGTCGTGGTCGAGCCACAAGCAGCCCAGGTCCTCGCAGGCGGCGTCGGCGTCCCACGGCCCGGGCTGCAGGCGGTAGCCGTCCTCGGTGGCGAGCCACAACGCACCGGCCTGGCCGCGCGCGCCACCGACGAACAGTTCGAAGTCGCCGTCGCCGTCGACGTCGGCGGTCGCGAGCCCGGGGCCGAGCCGCGCCACGCCGGAAGGCAGCAGCGGCTCGGCCGAGTACTCGTCGAACTCGTTCTCGCGGTGCTGGAACGGGGGGGCTTCGGCCGGCTGCAGCAGGCCCGGCGGAAGCGGCGGCATGGCTGCCAGCTTCGGCAGGGTCGGGAGCTCCGGCAGCTTCGGCAGAGCCGGCAGCGCCGGTTCCGGGCCGCGCGGCGGCGGTGGCGCGCCGGGTTCGGTGATCGTGTAGGCGAGCCCCGCGCTCAATTCGACGAACCGCTGCAGGTGGCCCGACGGCCAGTCGACACGCAGTTCCTGGACGATGCGATGGCTGCCGAGGCCGAAGTGCAGTTCGGGAGCCTGGCCCGACAGGTAGCCGCGGGCCAGCTGCAGGTCGCGCCGGACCACGGTGCCGTCGCGCAGCGTCGCCTGCACGCGGGCGCCGACGCCGAAGCGCTCGCTGTGCTGGCCGCGCAGCCTGACGGTGATCGCGTGGCCGTCGCCGGTGGTGTTCTCGTAGAGCACAGCCGGTTCGTTCCAGTTGTTGACCAGCACGTCGAGGTCGCCGTCGCCGTCGAAGTCGCACAGGGCCGCGCCGTGCGTCACGGCCTCGAGATCGAGCCCCCAGTCGGCACCGGTCTTCTGGAACCGCAGGTCGCCGACCTGGCGCAGCGCCAGGTTCTTCTCCGGCACCTTGCGCACGTTCTGGATCAGCTCGGTGGCCGCGGCGAAGCGCTGCTCCTTGACCAGGGCGGCGACCCGCAGCTGGAAGTCCGGGTCCATCTCGAAGCGCGCGATGCCGTTGGTGGCGAACACGTCGAGCCGCTGGTCGAGGTCGAGGTCGCCGAACAGCACGCTCCAGGTCCAGTCGGTGCTGGCGAGGCCGGCCAGGTGCGCAGCCTCCTCGAACCGGCCGCGGCCGGTGTTCAGCAGCAGGGCGTTGCGCATCACCTGCGGCGGCCGGGCGTGCAGCAGCACCGCGCGCTGGTTCTGCATGTCGCCCATCAGCACCTTCGCCTTCTTGTGCGTGGTCATGCTCATGTCGGCGACCAGCAGGTCGAGGTGGCCGTCGCCGTCGACGTCGCCGGCGTCGCTGCCCATGCCGTAGTAGGCGGTGTGCGGCACCACGTCGGCGGTGACGTCGCGGAACGTGCCGTTCCGCTCGTTGTGGTAGAGCGTGTCCGGCGACTCCAGATCGTTGGCGACGTAGAGGTCGGGCCAGCCGTCGTCGTCGTAGTCGAACCAGGTGGCGGACAGCCCCATGCCGTGGTCCTGGAGACCCGCTGAGCCGGTGACGTCGACGAAGCGTCCACCGACGTTGCGCAGCAGGCGGTCCGGTTGGCCGGCCATGTAGAGCTGGCCGCGGAACACCAGGAAGTGCTCGCGCAGGGCGGCTGGCAGGTCGTCGCTGCTGCGCAGTTCGCCGGCCGCCATCCGGCGCAGCACTTCGTCGAGCTGGGCCGCGGTCGGCACCATCTGGGCGGGCGTGCGCACCGTGTCGGTGCCGGGGCGGAAGCCGGTGAGCACCTCCGGCGTGTGCGCCCAACCGGCGTGCAGCGCCCGGTTCTGCAGCAGGTAGAGGTCGAGCTTGCCGTCGCGGTCGAAGTCGGCGAAGGCGGCCATCATCGACGCCGCGGCCACGTCGAGGCCGCGTGCTTTGCCGTTCTCGCGGAACGTGCCGTCGCCCTGGTTCTCGTAGAGCAGGTTCTTCGCCTCGAGGTTGCAGACGTAGAGGTCGAGGTCGCCGTCGCCGTCGACGTCGGCGAACGTCGCCCCGGTGCCCCACGCGGAGCCGCCGTCGACGTTGCCGGCGCGCGCGGTGACGTCCTCGAAGCGCAGCGGCGCGACCTGGCGGAACAACTTGTTCGGCCCGTCCTGGCTCACCAGGTAGGCGTCGCAGAGACCGTCGCCGTCGTAGTCGCCGACCGCGAGCCCGGCCCCGTTCGTCAGGTAGGTGTAGGTGTTCGCCTTCTGCAGCTCGTTGGTGAACACGAGGCCGCTCTGTTCGGGCGCCACGCGACGGAAGCGCGGGCCGGCTTCGACCGCGGCGCGCGCGCGCAGCGGGGCCGTGGTGATGCCGCCGGGGGCTTGTGGGGGCGCGGCGGGTTCGCGACTGCAGCCCGCCGCCAGCAGCAGGACGGCAGCGGCGCCGAGGCCGAGCCGGCGGCGGCCTGGCGGGGGAGAACGGCGAGCGGGGGCGGCGGCGGAACGCATCGCGCCACTATCCCATGGCTCCAGAGCCAAGGCATCATCGAGGGTCGCTCGGTGCGGCTGCTGGCAGCTCGCCTCGGATTGCTGTAACCGTTGGCGAGGAACCGGCACACTAGCAGCGACGCGAACAAAGTGTTTGGCTTTTGTTCGGGTCCGCGCTAGGCTGCGCGCTTGAACAACTTTTCGACCCGCAGGGAGGGCACTCCGATGAAACCGAA
>JAEUHU010000338.1 GCA_016793305.1 Planctomycetota bacterium | reverse complement strand
CCGTTCGCTGGGAGGCGCGGCACTTCGCCGCGACGAAGCGGACGAAGTTCTCAGCAAAGAGACCACCGATGGCTGCCAAGAAGACTGCCAAGAAGGCCGGCAAGGCCGCGAAGGCGACCGGCGATCTGATCATCTCGAAGTCCCGCACGAAGGCTGCGGTCAAGAAGTCGAACGTCTCGTCCGACTTCTACGGCGCGCTCGACCAGGCCGTGCGCGGCATGATCGCCAACGCCGAAGGCCGCGCCGAGGCCAACGGCCGCAAGACGCTCCGTCCGCAGGATCTCTGATCCTGCAGTTCGGATCGCACACCGGCTGCGCGAGCGGCCGGTGTCCCCGGCCCGCGCTCGGCGGACCGGTGCCTCAGCAGCCCCGACGTCGCGCGGTGTGACGCCGGGGTTGTTTCGTTCCTGGGCAGTTGCCCGGAACGCGCGCCGCCCTCGCCGGCCGGCCGTTCAGGGGCCGTGGTCGTCCGGCACCCCGAGCCGCGCGAACGCGTCCCGTTCGGCCGTGAGCAGCCGTCGTCGCAGGTCCGCTGCCACCACCTCCATCGCCGCGTCGTCGGCGTCGGCTGGCACCAGCACCTCCTCGCCGTAGTGCACCTGCAGGCGCGCGAACGGCTTCGGCACGACGAAGCGATCCCAGCTGGAGAGCCGCCAGGCCCGGTCGACGGCGCAGGCGACCGGCACGATCGGCGCTCCGGTCGCCCGCGAGAGCCAGGCGAGGCCCACGTTCATGGTGTGGCGCGGCCCGCGTGGCCCGTCCGGCGTGATCACCAGTTGGCCGCCGTGGGCCAGCAGGTCCTGCATCGAGCGCAGCGCCGCCGCACCACCGCGACTCAGCGAACCGCGCACGATCCGGTAGCGGAAATGGCGCAACGCCCGCGCGGCCAGCGCGCCGTCGTCGCTCGGCGAGACCAGCACGCCGATCGACCGGCCGCGGTGGTGCCGCAGCGGCATCAGCGCCAGCATGCGCCCGTGCCACATCGCGACCAGCCAGGGCGAACGGCCGTGCTGCCGGGCCTGGCCGGGCCCGGATCGCTGCACGCGCCAGGTCAGCGCCAGCAGCCGCACGAGCCACGGCGCCAGCGTCGCCAGCAGCCAGCCGCCGATCGCCCGGCGCAGCCGGCGCCAGCGCTGCAGGCCCGGCGAATTGCGACCGGCTCGCGTGCGGGCCGCCGCAGCCGCGGCGCGTTCGGCGGCGCGTTCGCGGCGTTCGGCGCGTGGATCCATGCCCGCAGCATCGCCGAGTCCCGGTTGTGGTGCACGGCCGAGCCGTGGAGGCGGTGCGCCTTTCTGCTACAACCTCGGGCTCGCTCCGCTTCGACCTGCAATGCAACCCAGTGCTCCGTCCGCGTCCGCGGAACCCCTGACCCGAGCCCAACAGGCGGTGGTCGACGACGTGATCCAGCGTCTGCGCGACCTGCCGGGCGCCCTGCTGCCGATGCTGCACGCGATCCAGGAACAGCTCGGCTTCGTGCCGCCGGCCGCCGAGGCCGACCTCGCTGCAGCGCTGAACCTGTCGCGCGCCGAAGTGCACGGCGTGGTGACCTTCTACCACGACTTCCGGCGCGTCCCGCCCGGCCGCACGGTGCTGAAGCTGTGCCGCGCCGAAGCCTGCCAGGCGATGGGTTGCCGCGCGCTGGAGGAACGGCTCGCGACGGTGCACGGTGCTGCGATGGGGGCCACGACCGCCGATGGGGCGCTGACCGTCGAGCCGGTCTACTGCCTCGGCAACTGTGCGCTGGCCCCGGCCCTGCAGGTCGACGGTGCGCTGAAGGGGCGCGTCGACGCGCCGGCCCTCGATCGGCTGGTCGCCGCCGCGCGCACGAAGGGGGTCCGATGAGTGCGGTGCGCCTCTACGTGCCCCGCGACAGTGCGGCGGTGTCGGTCGGCGCCGACCAGGTCGCCGAGGCGATCGTGCTGGCGGCGGGCAAGGCCAAGGTCGGCATCGAGCTGGTCCGCAACGGCTCGCGCGGCATGTTCTGGCGCGAACCGCTGGTCGAGGCGGCGACGCCCGCGGGTCGCATCGCCTACGGCCCGGTGCAACCGGCCGACGTGCCGGGGCTGTTCGCGGCGGACTTCCTGCACGGTGGGGCCCATCCGCTGCGGCTCGGCGTGGTCGACGAGCTGCCGTTCCTGAAGCGGCAGACGCGGCTCACGTTCGCGCGCGTCGGCGTCACCGATCCGCTGAGCCTGCACGACTACGAGGCGCACGGCGGGCTCGCCGGCCTGCGCAAGGCCCTGGCGATGGCGCCGTCGGCGATCGTCGACGAGGTGGTGGCGTCCGGGCTGCGTGGCCGCGGCGGGGCCGGTTTCCCGGCGGGCATCAAGTGGAAGACGGTGCTCGGGGCGAGCGCCGACCAGAAGTACGTCGCCTGCAACGCCGACGAAGGCGACTCCGGCACCTTCAGCGACCGCATGGTGATGGAGGGCGATCCGTACCTGCTGCTGGAGGGCATGGCGATCGCCGGCCTCGCGACCGGCGCCACCGAGGGCTACGTCTACCTGCGTTCGGAGTACCCCGACGCGCGGGTCGTGCTGACCACCGCGATCGACCGCGCCCGCGCCGCCGGCTGGCTCGGCCGCTCGCTGCTCGGCAGCGGCAAATCGTTCGACGTGCACCTGCGCATGGGGGCCGGGGCCTACATCTGCGGCGAGGAGACGGCGATGCTCGAGAGCCTCGAGGGCAAGCGCGGCATCGTCCGGCAGAAGCCGCCGCTGCCGGCCCTGCAGGGGCTGTGGGGCAAGCCGACCGTCGTCAACAACGTGATGACGTTGGCCGCGGCACCGTGGATCCTGCAGCACGGCGGTGCGGCCTACGCGGCCCACGGCGTCGGCCGGAGCAAGGGAACGCTGCCGTTCCAGCTGGCCGGCAACGTCGAGCACGGCGGGCTCGTCGAGGTGCCGTTCGGCATCACGCTGCGCGAGCTGCTGTACGACTTCGGTGGTGGCACCGCGACCGGGCGACCGATCAAGGCGGTGCAGGTCGGCGGCCCGCTCGGCGCCTACCTGCCGGCGAGCAGGTTCGACCTCGTGCTCGACTACGAAGCATTCGCCCAGGGCGGCGGCATGATCGGCCACGGCGGCATCGTGGTGTTCGACGACCAGGTCGACATGCGCGCGATGGCCCGCTACGCGATGGAGTTCTGTGTCACCGAGTCGTGCGGCAAGTGCACGCCGTGTCGCATCGGCAGCACGCGCGGTGTCGAGGTGATCGACCGCATGCGTGGCCCGCGGCGAGCGCAGCAGGAAGCGCTGCTGCGCGACCTGTGCGACACGATGGCCAGTGCGTCGCTGTGCGCGATGGGCGGGTTGACGCCGATGCCGGTGCTGAGCGCGCTCGACCAGTTCCCCGAGGACTTCGCCAAGGACTGATCCGATGTACTCCAACAAGGTAGTCGACCACGGCACGCCGGCCCGGCCGGGTGCGGCCACGGTCACGGTGCAGATCGACGGCACGAAGGTCACGGTGCCGGCCGGCACGTCGGTGCTGCGGGCGGCGGTCGATGCGGGCGTCAAGATCCCGAAGCTGTGCGCCACCGACTCGCTCGACGCGTTCGGCAGCTGCCGGCTCTGCCTCGTCGAGGTCGAAGGACGCAAAGGCCACCCGGCGTCGTGCACGACGCCGTGCGAGCCGGGCATGAAGGTCAGGACGCAGAGCCCGAAGCTGGCGAAGCTGCGCCGCGGCGTGATGGAGCTCTACATCAGCGACCACCCGCTCGACTGCCTCACGTGCCCGGCGAACGGCAACTGCGAGCTGCAGGACATGGCCGGCGTCACCGGTCTGCGCGAGGTGCGCTACGGCTACGACGGCGACAACCACCTGCAGGCGCAGAAGGACACCTCGAACCCGTACTTCACGTTCGACCCCAGCAAGTGCATCGTCTGCTCGCGTTGCGTGCGTGCCTGCGAGGAGATCCAGGGCACCTTCGCGCTCACCGTGCAGGGCCGCGGCTTCCAGTCGAAGATCGCGCCTGGGCCGACCGACTTCCTGGCCAGCGAGTGCGTGTCGTGCGGTGCCTGCGTCCAGGCGTGCCCGACGGCGACGCTGATGGAGAAGTCGGTCGCCGAGCAGGGCCAGCCCGACCACGCGGTCGTCACCACGTGCGCCTACTGCGGTGTCGGCTGCTCGTTCCGCGCCGAGATGAAGGGCAGCGAGGTCGTGCGCATGGTGCCGCACAAGGACGGCAAGGCGAACCACGGCCACAGCTGCGTCAAGGGCCGGTTCGCGTGGGGCTACGCGACGCACCCCGACCGGATCCAGAAGCCGATGATCCGCGCCAGGATCACCGATCCGTGGCGCGAGGTGAGCTGGCCGGAAGCGTTCGCGCACGCCGCGAGCGAGATCCGGCGCATCCAGCAGCAGTACGGCCGCACGTCGGTCGGCGGCATCACCAGCTCGCGCTGCACCAACGAGGAGACGTTCCTCGTGCAGAAGCTGGTGCGCGGCGGGTTCGGCACCAACAACGTCGACACCTGCGCGCGTGTCTGCCACTCGCCGACCGGCTACGGGCTGAAGCAGACGCTCGGCGAGTCGGCCGGCACGCAGGACTTCGACAGCGTCGACCACACCGACTGCGTGATCGTGATCGGCGCCAACCCGACCGACGGGCACCCGGTGTTCGCGTCGCGCATGAAGCGGCGGCTGCGCGGCACGCCGACGCAGGCGGGGGCGGGGCTGATCGTGATCGACCCGCGCGTCATCGACCTGGTGCGCACCCCGCACGTCGAGGCCGACTTCCACCTGCAGCTGAAGCCAGGCACCAACGTCGCGGTGCTAGACGCGCTGGCGCACGTCGTCGTCACCGAGGGCCTCGCCCGTGAGGACTACGTGCGCGAACGCTGCGAGCCCGAGGCCTACGCCAAGTGGAAGGCGTTCATCGCGCTGCCGAAGAACTCGCCGGAAGGGCTCGAGGCCGAGACCGGCGTGCCGGCGGCGGCGATCCGCGCGGCGGCCCGCTTGTTCGCCACGGCGCCGAACGGAGCCATCTACTACGGGCTCGGCGTCACCGAACACAGCCAGGGCAGCACGACCGTGATGGCGATCGCCAACCTGGCGATGGTCACCGGCAACATCGGTCGTCCGGGAGTCGGCGTGAACCCGCTGCGCGGTCAGAACAACGTCCAGGGCAGCTGCGACATGGGCAGCTTCCCGCACGAGCTGCCGGGCTACCGGCACGTCTCCGACGCGGCGACCCGCGCGCTGTTCGAGGCGGCGTGGGGCCGGCCGATCGACCAGGAGCCGGGGCTGCGCATCCCGAACATGTTCGACGCCGCGATCGACGGCTCGTTCAAGGCGCTCTACGTGCAGGGCGAGGACATCGCCCAGAGCGACCCCGACACGCAGCACGTGCAGAAAGCCCTCGAGTCGCTCGAGTGCCTGATCGTGCAGGACCTGTTCCTCAACGAGACGGCGAAGTACGCGCACGTGTTCTTCCCCGGCAGCTCGTTCCTCGAGAAGGACGGCACGTTCACCAACGCCGAACGGCGCATCAACCGGGTGCGGCGCGTGATGCCGCCGCTGGCCGGCCTCGCCGACTGGGAGGTCACCTGCGCGTTCGCCGAGGCGCTCGGCTACCCGATGCGCTACGACCACCCGAGCGAGATCATGGCCGAGATCGCGCGGCTGACGCCGACGTTCGCCGGCGTCAGCTACGAGAAGCTCGACCGGCTCGGCAGCATCCAGTGGCCGTGCAACGACGAAGCGCCGGAGGGCACGCCCTACATGCACGAGAAGCAGTTCGTGCGCGGCAAGGGCAAGTTCTTCCTCACCGAGTACGTGGCGACCCCGGAGCGCACGACCCGCAAGTTCCCGTTGATCCTGACCACCGGCCGCATCCTGAGCCAGTACAACGTCGGTGCGCAGACCCGGCGCACGCAGAACACGACCTGGCACCAGGCCGACGTGCTGGAGATCCACCCGCACGACGCTGAGCAGCGCGGCATCCGCGACGGCGAGCTGGTGGCGCTGCAGAGCCGGAAGGGCGAGACGACGCTGCGCGCGGTCGTCACCGAGCGCATGCAGCCGGGCGTCGTCTACACGACGTTCCACCATCCGGAGTCGGGCGTGAACGTGGTGACCACCGAGAACAGCGACTGGGCGACCAACTGCCCGGAGTACAAGGTGACCGCCGTGCAGGTGGTGGCGCACGCCAGGAAGTCGGAGTGGCAGGCCGACTACGAGCAGTTCTCCGACACCCAGGAGGGCATGGTGCCGAAGTCCGCGGTGAAGGGGGACGGGCGCTGATGGACGTGCCGAAGCTGGTCAAGATGGCGAACCAGATCGCCGGGTTCTTCGCGGTCGAGCCCGAACGGGCCGCGGCGGTCGCCGGGGTCGCGCAGCATCTGCAGCGCTTCTGGGAGCCGCGCATGCGCCGCGAACTGCTCGCGGAGTTCGACCGCGGCGGAACGAACGGCCTGCACGAACTGGTGGTCGAGGCGCTGCGTGTGCATCGCCACGCGCTGCAGCCGGCCGCGCCGAGCGTGTAGCGGCGTTCCTCAGGGCAACGGCACGATCCCGGCCGACCGCGTCGCCTGCCGCCCCTCGTCCCGGCGCAGCCACGCCAGGAACGCCGCGACCTCGGGGGGCGGATCCTGGACCGTGTAGGCGTACAGCGAACGCACCACCCGATAGCGGCCTGCGGCGATCGCTGCGTCCTCGGGCAGTGCTGCGGCCTCGCCGCGCTTCGTTACGATCGGGACCACACGCACGCTGGCGTCGACGTCGCGACGGCGCAGCAGCGCGATGGTCGCCGGTCCACTGCGCACCTTCGCCAGCACCGCCGCGGCGTTGGGCAACATGGCGACGGGCTTGCCGATGTGGCGCGTGCGCCCCTGGTCGTCGTCGAACATGGTCAGCCCTTCGATCCGGTCGTGCACGACGAGTGGTTCGGCCACGGCCGCGGCATTCGGCATCGGCGCACCGAGATTGGCCCAAGGGCTCGGAGCCATGCCGGTGAACACCTGTTCCAGCTGCTCGAGGGTCAGTTCGCGCAGCGGGTTGCTCGGGTGCACGCAGACCACCAGGGGCTCCACCCCGATCCGCTCCTCGGCCAACGGCTCGCCGTCGTTCGCCGCGGCGGCCATCCGCTCGGCGTCGACGCGCGGCGACACGGTGAGATCGCCCAAGCCTTGACGAAGCCCCGCGAGCGATACGCCGAACAGGCTGTCGCTGACCGACAGGCGCGTCGTGGTGCCGCTCGCCGAGTACGGCTCGACCCAGGCGCGGGCGATCTCGGCGCGTTCTCCGGTGCCGAGGATGCGCACGTCGCGGAACACCGGGAACGGCACGCGCCGCATCGGGCGCTCGGCCTTCGTCAGGTCGACGAGGTAGAGCCCGTGGTCGGCGTCGGCCAGGTCGTGCAGGGCGGCGGTGGAGAAGGCGGCAGTGCGGCCGTCCGGCGACAGGGCGAACTGGGCATGGAGGGCCCAGGGCGCGATGTAGCGACCGCCGGCCGAGGCGACGATCCTCGTCGTTCGCTGCACGCTGCCGCTGATGGTGGTCTCGAGCAGTTCCCACTGCTGCGGGGCGTTCGCCGGTTGCCGCAGCAGGGTGACCAGCACCGTGACGTCGTCGGGCAGGAAGGCCGCGTTGCCGAGCGTGACTTCGCTCGTCGGGCCGAGGTCCAGCGTGCTCTCCAACACGCCGTCGGCGAACACCAGCAACGCCGCCCGGTCGTTCGGGTCGCCGCGGTCCTGCCGGGCCGGCAGCGCCACCCGACCCAGGTCCTTGCTGAAGGTGGGCAGCGGCTGCACCACCCACGCACTGTCCGGAGGGGACACCAGCAGCCGTTCGCCGCGCCGCGTCACGGGATCGAACGTGGTCAGTTCCCACCGCCGCCATTCGCCGTCGTCGCAGGCCATCCGGCAGGCGCCGGTACCGCGCGCCGTGACCGCGCTCTGGGCCTTCCCGGCGTCCGGCAGTCGCGCGACGGTGCCGCTGCGGAGGTCGACGCACGTCACGCCGTCGCTGCCGGTCAGCACGAGGTGGCTGCCGACGCACACCGGTGGGGCCAGCAACTGGGCGGCGCCGTCCCGCCCGGTGGGCGCGGACAGCTGCGGGTGGTCGGGGTCGGTGCCGAGGTGCAGCACCGGCTTGAAGAGATCGTTGCTGGTCCACACCAAGAGGGGGGTCGCACCGTCCTGGCTCCACACCGCGGTGGCTGCGGCGGTGGGGGAGTTCGGGGCCAGCAGGATCCGGTTGTGGCCCGTGCCGAGGTCCAGCTGCGCCACGCCGACGCGGCCCTTGTCGAGCCGCACCGGGTAGAGCAGACGCTGGCCATCGGGGCTCCACGCCGGGCGGCACCCCAGCGCGACGAGCAACGACAGGAGAGCTGCGACGAGCAGGCGAACGGTGGTCTTGGTGCGCATGGTGGTTGCCGAAGGCGCGGTGCGATCGCCGCGGTGTCGCTCCGACGGTCCCGCCGCTGCGCTCTTCCGCCCCATTGCGGGCGATCGGCCTCGGTTCCGCCGCGTCCCGCGTGGGTTCGCCCGCCAGCCTCCTGGCTTCGTCGATTCCTTCGACCTATCCTGCGGCCTCGCGCCCCACCGCCCCGCCGAGGTGGACCGCGCGTTGGCACGAGGGCTACGGCTGCCGTCGGCACCCCGCCGATGAACGGACCTGCACCGGGCCACCGGCGGACCCATCTCATGAGCAGCAACCCCACGAAGGAACCGGGCGAAGGGCAGGGCGGCCGTCGGCCGCGCGGCCTCGGCGGGATCATCCTGATCCTGGCCCTCCTGTTGTCCCTGTTCCTGGTCGTGTCGAGTTCGGGCCGCGACGGCCAGAACTCGGTCCACACGTTCTACAGCCACCTCTACAACGGCCGCGTCGAGTCGATCGCCCTGTCGGACGGGGTCGTCAGCGCTGCCGTGCGCACCGAGGGTGGCCTGAAGCAGATGGAGGTCCTGCTGCGCGACTTCCAGCGCCGCGAGGGCGAGAACGAGTTCGAGTTCATCCGCGAGATGCAGCCGCTGCGCATCGACCCGAGCTACGCCACCGACGGCGGCAGCGGGCGCTTCCTGAGCGACGTGCGCGACGGCAAGGTGCGCGTGCTGCGTGCGTTCCTGGTGCAGGAGCTGGCCGGCAAGTCGACCACGCCGGCGCTGCGGCCGGCCGGCAGCGATGCGCCGAAGGAAGGCACCTTCCTGTTCGCGCTGCTGCTGCGTGACTCGGCGCTGCGCTACGTGCGTCTCGAGGCGCCGGGCCTCGGCGAGCCGTCGCTCCAGGAGATCACCGACGCGCTGGCGGCCCGCGCCGTGCCGCTGCGCGTGCAGTCGATGTCGCTGAACCCCGCCGACTTCCGCGTCAGCGAACCGAACACCACCATGGTGGTCGTGCTGAGCACGGTCGGCCCGTGGCTGCTGGTGCTGGTGATCGTCTGGTTCGTGATCCTGCGCCAGATGCGCGCGCCGGGCGGTTCCGGCGGCGTGCTGAGCTTCGGCCGCAGCCGTGCCTCGCTCTACACCAAGGAGAACCGCACCAACATCACCTTCGACGACGTCGCCGGCATGGAGGAGGCGAAGGCGGAGGTGCGCGAGATCATCGAGTTCTTGAAGAACCCGCAGAAGTTCGCGCGCCTGGGCGGCTCGATCCCACGCGGCGTGTTGCTGGTCGGTTCGCCCGGTACCGGCAAGACCCTGCTGGCGAAGGCGATCGCCGGCGAGGCCGAAGTGCCGTTCTTCTCGATCTCGGGCAGCGACTTCGTCGAGATGTTCGTCGGGGTCGGCGCGTCCCGCGTGCGCGACCTGTTCAAGCAGGCGCGCGAGGCGAGCCCGTGCATCGTGTTCCTCGACGAGATCGACGCCGTCGGCAGGAAGCGCGGCACCGGCATGGGCGGCGGCCACGACGAGCGCGAGCAGACCTTGAACGCGATCCTGGTCGAGATGGACGGCTTCGACTCCGACAAGGGCATCATCCTGGTCGGCGCCACGAACCGCCCCGACGTGCTCGACCCGGCGCTGCTGCGGCCGGGTCGGTTCGACCGGCAGGTCGTGATCGATCGCCCGGACGTCAAGGGCCGTGAGGCGATCCTGAAGGTGCACGCGCGCAAGGTGAAGCTGGCCGGCTACGTCGACCTGCACGTGATCGCCAAGGCGACCGCCGGGTTCTCGGGCGCCGAACTCGCGGCGGTGATCAACGAAGCCGCGATCCTGGCGGCCATGAAGAACAAGGACGCGGTCGACATGTCCGATCTCGAGGAGGCGCGCGACCGTGTGCGCTGGGGCCGCGAGAAGCGTTCGCGGGCCATCGAGGAGGAGGACAAGAAGGTCACCGCCTACCACGAGGCCGGTCACGCGATCGTGTCGATCCTGACCCCGGACCAGGATCCGGTGCACAAGGTGACGATCGTCTCGCGCGGCCGGGCGCTCGGCGCGACCTTGTCGCTGCCGGAGAAGGACGACTACAACCACTGGCGCAAGAAGCTGCTCGGCCGCATGGCCGTCTGCTTCGGCGGGCGCATCGCCGAGGAACTCGTGTTCGGCGACGTCTCGGCCGGGGCGCAGAACGACATCGAGCAGGCGACCAACCTGGCCCGCGTGATGGTCTGTGAACTCGGCATGAGCCCGAAGGTCGGTCCGATCAAGTACACGGCCGACGACGAGAATCCGTTCCTCGGTCGCGAGTTCCGCCTCGGTGCGAACGTCAGCGAACGCACGCTCGAGTTGCTCGACGCCGAGGTGAAGCGGTTGGTCGACGAGCAGTACGCGGCCGCCGGCCGACTGCTGCAGGACAACCGGGCGAAGCTCGATGCGGTGGCGCAGGCCTTGCTGGCACACGAGACGATCAGCGGCGACGAGGTGGCGGCGGTGATGCGCGGCGACGACCTCGGGGAGTACCGGCTGGCCCAGCAACGGATGCAGCAACAGCAGCCGATCCCGAAGCGGGTCGAGCACAGCGCCCAGGGCGGCGTCTCGGCCAGTGGCCAGGCGGTTCCGGCTCCCGGTGACAAGAAGCCCGACGTCGGCCTGTCCGGCGCCTGATCCCCACCAGCCTGCTCGCGATGCTCTTCGTTGCCCCCTGGATGGCGCTGCCGCAGGACGCCGAGGACGGCTACGGCGGTTGGGTCGACGTCGTGAAGCCGCTGGTCGAGATCGGCATCTTCGCGACGCTGTTCTACGTCGTGCTGCGGTTCCTGTGGGGGACGCGCGGTTCGACGTTGCTGAAGGGCCTCGGCATGTTGCTCGGGGCGGCGATCTTCCTCGCCTTCCTGCTGATCCAGCTGCTGGCGCTCGACCGCGTCGCGTGGGTCGTCGAGCAGCTGGCGCCGTCGGTCGTGCTGGCCATCGTGGTCGTGTTCCATCCCGAGATCCGCCGCGCCATCGTCCACCTCGGCGACGTGCGGGTCTTCCGGTCGCTGTTCATGCGCGACACCAAGGTCGTGCCGCGCCTGCTGCGCGCGATCAGCCGGCTCAGCAAGGAGCGCACCGGTGCCCTGATCGCGATCGAACGCGAGGCGTCGTTGTCCGAGCTGACCGACAACGGCATCACCATCGACGCCGAACTGAACTCGTATCTGCTGGAGTCGGTCTTCTTCCCGAAGAGTCCGCTGCACGACGGCGGCGTGGTCGTGCGCGACGACCGCATCGTCGCTGCGTCGTGCCTGTTCCCGCTCAGCCAGAACCAGGACATCGACAAACGGCTCGGCACTCGTCACCGCGCGGCACTCGGCCTCGCCGAGGAGACCGACGCCTTCGTGCTGGTCGTCAGCGAGGAGACCGGAGCGGTCTCGATCGCGAGCGGCGGCAAGCTCGACCACGGCCTGAGCATCGAACAACTCGAAGAGCGCCTGAACGAACTCTACGGACGGAGGCAGAGCAAATGAGCGCCGACTCGCGTCGGGCCCGCGGCCTGCTGGCGATCGTGGTCGCCCATCCGCTGCTGAAGGTGACCGCCATCGCCCTCGCGGCGATGCTGTGGTGGTTCGTCGACAACCGGATCACCCGCACGTTGCGGCGCACGATTCCGTTGACCACCGTCGGGGCGCAGAGCGTGATCGGCGAACAGCTCGAACGACTGGCCGTCGTGCTGCCGACCGATCGGGTGGTCGGCCGCCGGTTCTTCGACGGAACGAAGCCGATCGATCGTGTCGAGGTGGTGCTGTCGGGGCCTCGCTTCCGCGTGTCGGCGGTCGAGGACAACCAGATCCTCGACCTGCAGGTCACCAAGTTCCTGTCGCTGGACTGGAGCACCCGCACCGACATCGAGTTCGACGCGGGGGACATCCGCCGTGACCGCGCGCTCGAGCAGTTGCGCATCGAGCTGGTGCCACCGCGGGTGCGGCTCGAGGTCGAGCTGGTCGAGGAGCGCAAGTTCACGCTGTCGCTCGACCAGGTGGAACTGCAGGAAGGGCCGTTCGCCGACCGCTTGCGCCGGGAGACCGTCAAGTTCGCGCCCGACACCGCGGTCGTGCTGGGGCCGGCCTTCGCGATCGAGGACCTGACGCGCCGCGGCGGCAAGCCGTTCCGGGCCGTGCTGAAGGGCGGCAGTGCCGGCCAGGTGTCGGCGAGCCTCGAACTGGTCCGCGGCGGCGAGGCCGGTCTTCGGTTCGCCGCGGTGCCGGTGCTGACGATGGACGTCCTGCCGGAGACCAAGGCCTTCACGCTCGAGTTGCCGATCATGGTCGACGACCTGGCGCTGCCGCCCGAACTGCGCGGCGTCTACAAGCCGGATCCCGAGACCCGGTCGGTGGCGATCCGGGCCGGCGGAACGCTGCGCGCGCAGCTGGCCGGCCTGGCCGATTCCGGCGGGACCGGCGACACGAGCCGATGGGCGATGAGCAACCTCCGGCTGCTGGTCATCGTCCGCCGGGAGAAGGAGGAGGCGATGCCGGCCGAGATCGAACGGGAGGCTCGCCTGCTGTTCGTCGGCAGGACCTACCAGTCCGTGGATCACTACGAGTGCTTGCTCCAGGATCCGGTGATGGTCAAGCTCCGCCGTCGATGACCGAGTTCGAGCCGCTGAAGTTCGGTACCGACGGCCTGCGCGGCCGGGCCGGTGACCCGCCGATGGATCCCGAGTCGCTGCGCCGCGTCGGAGCGGCGCTGGGCGTGCTGCTGCAGCGAGGCGGGGCGGCCCAGAAGCGCGTGCTGGTCGGCAACGACGGCCGTGAGTCGGCGCCCTGGATCCTCGAAGCGCTGGCCCAGGGCCTCGTCGCCGCCGAGGTGGCGATCGCCGACCTCGGCCTGTGCACGACGCCGGCGCTGGCGACCCTGACCCGCACGCAGCCGGTCGACGCCGGCATCATGATCAGCGCGTCGCACAATCCGGCGCACGACAACGGCATCAAGATCTTCGCCGCCGACGGCACCAAGCTGCGGGACGAGGACGAGGCCGAACTCGCGCTGCTGGCCGGCGACCTGCGCCCCGCGGTGCTGCGCACGCCGCGCACGCGCGATCGCAGCGACCTGCTGGTCCGCTACGAGGAGTTCTTCGCCGAACAGTTCCCCGACCTCGACCTGTCGGGGCGTGTCGTCTGCGTCGACGCCGCGAACGGCGGCGGTTCGCAGCTGGCGCCGCGCATCCTGCGCGCGTTCGGCGCCGACGTGATCGAACTGCACTGCGAGCCGGACGGCTTCAACATCAACGCCGACTGCGGCGCCCTGCACCCGGAGTCGCTGGCCAGCGCGGTCCTGGAGCACGGCGCGTGCCTCGGCATCTGCCTCGACGGCGACGGCGATCGCGGCATCTTCGTCGACGAACGCGGGGCCGTGCGCGACGGCGACGACGTGCTGGCCTTGTTCGGGCGGCAGCTGCACGAGGCCGGGCGCCTGCCCGGCGCACGCGTGGTCGCCACCGTGATGAGCAACCTCGGGCTGCACAAGGCGCTGCGCGACGCGGGCGTCGGGGTCGAGGTGACCCCGGTCGGCGACCGCAACGTGTTCCTGGCCATGCAGCGGCTGTCGGCCTCGATCGGCGGCGAGCAGTCGGGCCACGTGCTGTTCGCCGACCACCACCTGGTCGGCGACGGGCTCTACACCGGCATCCGGCTGCTGGCCGCGGTGCAGGACCGGGCGATGTCGGCGGCGTTCGCGGCGTTCCACCGCTTCCCGCAGGAACTGATCAACGTGCCGGTCAAGAGCAAGCCGAAGCTCGACAGCGTGCCGGCGATCGCCGCGAAGGCCGCCGAGGTCGAGCGGCTGCTCGGCAGCGACGGGCGCCTGCTGCTGCGCTATTCGGGCACCGAGCCGAAGTGCCGGGTGATGATCGAGGCGGCCGACGCCGGCCTCTGCCAACGGCTCGCTCGGGAACTCGCCGACGTGGTCGCGCGCGAACTCGGCACATGAACGCGCCGTCGTTGGCGATCTGTGCCAGCAACCTCGACGGCTCCGTGCCGTTCGCCGTGGCGCTGCGACTCGCCGACGGCCGGATCCTGGGCCGGCACTCGACCCCGACGACGCGCCAGGAGCTGCCGGCGATGGTCGCGGCGTCGTGCGCCGACGGTGGAGTCGCGGCCGCCGACCTGCGGGAGCTGCGGCTGGATCTCGGGCCCGGCTCCTACACCGGCCTGCGGGTCGCGGTGACGTTCGTGCGCTTCCTGCAGCACTTCGGAGCCCTGCCGGTGCTGGCCGTCGACAGCCTCGCCGTGCTGGCGGCGCGCGCGCGTGGGCACCGCCGCGTGGTGCCGCTGCTCGACGCGCGGCGCGAGCGCTTCCACGTCGCGGCCTACGCGACCGACCACGGCTCGCCGCTGCGCGAACTCGAACCCGCCGCCGCCGTGCCGTGGTCGGACGTGCTGGCGCGGATCGGCCCCGGGGACGTCGTCGTGATGCCAGTAGCCCTCGCCGCGTCGCGCGGTGCCGAGCTCGCCGCGCGCGCGGCGATCGTCGCGACCGCGTCCACGGTGTTGGCCGAGGAACTGTTCGCTGCCGACCTGCCGTTCGTGGCCGCGACCAGCCAGACGCTCGAGCCGCGCTACCTGATGGGCTCGTACGCCGAGCCGTGAGCCGCGCCGGACGCCGCGCGATCAGCCGCGCACGGGCAGCAGATAGTCGTAGCCCTCGCCGGTGAGTTCGCGGCGCGAGAACGCGAGCTGCCGGCCGCCCGGCGTCACGTAGATCGCGTGGCTCTGCAGGCTCGACGGGTCGAGCTCGCCGAGCGTGGCGAACAACGTCGCGAAGGTCTGCCGCTGCATCCAGCGGGCCTCGGGCAGGTCGCAGCGTTCGCCGAGCAGCCGGGCGTTGCGACCGAACGGCGGCAGCAGGAACATCGCCGACACCAGCACGAGGTCCATGCGCGCCCCGGTCGCGTCGTCGACCCAGGGATCGGCGCTGTCGTCCTCGATGCCCTGGGTCCAGTCCTGGAACTCCGCGTCGCCGCGTGGCACCAGGTCCCAGAAGCCCAGCTCGAGCTGCGGCACCGCGGCCCCGAGCAGGCGCGCGAGAACATGGAGGCCGGCGGGGACCTCGGCGAGCCGCAGGTCGTGCGTGGCGCCGCGCAACTGACCGAGCAGTCGTTCGCGCCACGGATCGTTCGGCGGGGAGTGGACCGCCACCTGCACCCCGAAGAAGAGGTTCACGAGAAGCCTCCGGAGTGGCTGCGGCCCCACGAGCCGCCCGGCTTGCTGCCCGAAGTCCCACCAGCCCGGTCGTCGGCGATGCGGGCCTTGCTGCGGCCGATCCCGAGCAGGTGCGACGACGCGAGGGGGCGCGGGGTCGGCTGGTAGCGTGCCCCGGCGAGTGGCATCGTCGGCGGTTCGACACGACGCCCGTCCGGCACGCGGCCACCGCCGAAGCCCTGCCAGAACCACCAGTGGTGCAGTGGCGAGCCGCCGTAGTAGTAGCGCTGCGTGGCCGCGTCGCCGCGACGTTCGCCGCTGCTGCTCGCGGCGAGGTCGGCCAGCTGGAAGTCGCCGGCACTGACGAGGCGGACCTGGAGGCCCGCCGAGCGGTAGGCGACGAACGTCTCGTTGCAGTCGTCGAGCTCCTGTTCGGGGGCGCCTTCGGGCACCACGTAGAGGATGCGTTCGACCTGCATCGTGCGCAGCGTCGTCGCCGTCGGCAGACGGACCACGTAGCGGTTGTCGAAGCGCTCCGGTTCGTTGGCGTAGGGGGCCAGCCGGTTGCGGTCGAGCACGAACACCGCCGGCCGCTTCGGGTCGCTCGGCGCGCTCACGAAGGTGGGGCGATGGAACAGCATCGCCGCCAGCGTCTCGTGCGCCGGCACGACCCCGCGTGGGTGCGGCCAATTGGCGAACAGGAACACCGCCGTCGCCAGCGGCTGCAGTCCGGCGGCGAACGCCACGCTCTCGGGCCCGGGCAGGTCGACCACGACCAGCAGGCGCTCGGGAGCGTCGGCCTGTTCGAGCAGCTCGCGCAGGGCGCGGCCGCGGCCGTGCGCCGTGCGCATCGCCGGCGAGTCCTGGCACGGGATCGTGCGCAGCAGCGGTTCGGCGTCGCTCGCCTGCAGCGAGGACGCGAGGGTCGGCGCGTGGAACGCCTGCCAGCGCACGACGCGCGGCCGCAGGTCGCCGCCGAGGCTCGGCAGGCGGCTGCGGTCGAGGGGCGCGCCGGTGACGTCGGTCGGCACCGCGTTCGCCCACGCGAACGACCTGCCGTCGGCGGCGAACATCAGACCGTTCGCCTGTTGCAGGTCGAGCGACGCCTGCTCGACGACCTGCGTGCCGCCGCCGCTGGAACCGCTGCCGACGATCAAACCGGTCACCACGACACCGGCACCGAGTGCGGCGAGCAGGCGCAGCGCCGCACGGCGCGAGACGTCGGGGTCGGAGGCCGCCTTGGCGGCTCCGGCCGGCTCGCGCGCGGCGATCAGCCCTTCGTGCCACCAGCGGGCGCCGAGCAGTTCGTCCTGGTCGAAGCCGACCTGCAGCACGAAGCGGGGGGTCGGGCTCATGCGGTTGCCTCCGTCGGCCGGCCTTCCAGCAGCACCGGGGCGATCACCGCATTGCCGTCGGTGGTGCCCGGCGCATGGCGGCGCAGCAGCAGTCCCGCCGGCTCCCCGCCGACCAGGTAGACGCCGTGGTTCTGCACGCAGCCGTCGGCCGCCGGCTCGCTGTCGAACCAGCGCTGGGCGATCCAACGATGCGGGATCGCGTGGGCCAGCGCGTCCTCCCAGGTCGCCTGGTCGACGTGCGGCCCGAGCACCACCTCGTCGCCCTCGCAGCCGTAGTCGCTCTTCAGCACCCAGTGCGCGCGGTCGTTCCGCACCTGCTCGGACACGTCCTCGAGCCGCGTCGTGAACGGCAGGAAGGTGCGCACGGCGTGCGCCGCGCGCGGTGACAGCCGGTCGACGAGTTCCCACAGCAGCGCCATCGCCCGCTTGTTCTGCGTCAGCACGGCGCCGAACGGGTTGACGACCGCGGTGCGGCGCTCGACCGACGCTTCGAGCAGCGCCAGCAGCGGCGCCTGCAACGGGGCCGGATCGGCGACCGGCGGCTCGTCGTCGCGCACCGGCAGCCGTTCGCCCCACCAGTCGGTCTTGTAGTGGCGCACGATCACGTCGCACGGCACGTCGAACAGGCGCACCCGGCCGCACGCACTGCGTTGCAGGTTGAACGGCGAACCGAGCACGACGGCGTGGCCGCGTTCTTCGAGCCAGCGGCGGTAGAGCGCCACCATCGACAGGTCCTCGACCATCTCGGTCGGGTAGACGAGGCCCACGCGCAACGGGCCGTGGTGGCCGCAGCGCCGGGCCTGCGCCTGCACCATCGCGACGAAGCGCATCGCCAGGGTGCGGTTCGGGTCGTGGGCGGCGTCACCGGCGGCGGCGGCCGCGCGCGCGCCGAGCAGCACCGCTTCGGCTTCGCCGCTCGGCGTGTCGCTGTTGAGCTCGCAGACGCGTGGGCCGGAGGCGGTCCAGAACACGTCGGCGCGGGCGATACCGTGCCAGTCGGGGGCGCTGCACTGCCACATGCCACGCTGCCACGGCGTCCAGCAGAGCCGTTCGCCGAGCCCGGGTTCGGCGACCACGAGCCGCGCCAGTTCGTCGTGCGCCTCGGCGATGCCGGCCGCGGCGGCGGTCAGGGCGGCGAACGTCTCGGGACGCAGCCACACCGGTTCGGCGGCGAGGCGCGGCTGGCCGTCGAGCCACGGATCGCCGAGCGGCGTGTCCTGCTGCAGGGCCAGGGCGAACGACGCGAAGGAGCTCATGCGAGCCGCACCACGAACAGGGCCATCGCCAGGTAGGTGCCGCCCTCGAGCAGGCCGGCGCCGAGGTCCGAGCGTTCGCCGATGGCGCGGTCGAGCTCGCCGCCGACGAAGGTCGGCCTGCCGCGCAGGATCAGGCACTGCACGAGCAACTGGCGCAGCGGGTAGACGGCGAGTCCTTCGGCGAGTGCCAGGCCGTAGTCGCGCAGCGCCGGCCAGAGCCCGCCGAACTCGCCGTCGCTGGCGTGGGCGATCAACAGCGCCAGCGCGATCGTCAGGCCGCCGTGGGCGAACGCAGCGGCCTGGTTGCCGGCCGCGAGGGCCGCCTTGTCGTCGTAGGTGGTGAGCGCACGGAACAGCACCAGCAGCACGAACAGCGAGCCCTGGCCGATCGCGTAGGCCACGACGGCGATGCCGAGTTCTTCGAACGAGCGGCCGAAGGTGACGTTCGCCACCAGGATGCCGACCGCGACCGTGTGGGCGGCGACCGCCGTCGCGGCGGCGAGGTTGCCACCGCGTGCGTCGGCGACGATGCGGCCGAGTGGCCACAGGCCGACCAGCAGCGCCAGTTCGAGGGCCAGCAGGCCGGCACCGCCGAACAGCGCGGTCCAACCGAGGTCGGCGGCGAACGAACCGCCGTCGCTGCTGCGGCAGTTCGTGGTCAGGGCCGCGGCGAGCAGCAGCAGCGCCACGAGCCTGGCCGTCAGCAGCAGGCGCGCGGCCGCGCTCTCGCCGTCCGGCTGCCGCATGCCGCGTCGCAACCCGAGGTCGAGGCCGAGCAGCACGATCGCCACGACGGCGCCGAACGCCAACGTCTCCAGCATACGGGGACTGTGCGCGGCACCCGGCCGGCTTGCAACGCCCCTCCGTTGCAGCGTCGCGTCGTCGGCCGCTACGGCAGGAGCAGCCGCACGGCGATCGCGCCGCGCAGCGTCCAGGCCGCGGTGCGCAGCCAGTTCGTGCGCACGAGGCGCCGCATCGCGAGGGGGTCGACGTGCTCCTCGAGCCGGCGGTGGCAGGGCACCTGCAGCAGGAACGTCGACGCCCAGACCGCGGCGAGCAGTGCCGCTCCGAGCCAGCCCAGGGTCCGGGTCGCGGGGGTCGGGGCCGCCAGCACCAGCAGGGCTGCGGCGCCGAGTTCGGCGACCATCAGCGGCAGCACCAGCGGCGTGATCCGGCGGCAGTGTTCGCGCTCGTAGGCGACGAACGCGGCAGCACCGACCGCGGCGTAGAGCGGGTAGTGCACCAGCTGCACGAACCAGATCAGGCCGACGAGGCACAAGGTCGGCACGGCGTGCAGCACCACCAGGGTGGAGAACTCGGGCACGGTCAGCGCCGGGCGAGGGGACGGTGGTGGTGGCGGTGGGCGGCCAGCAGCAGCAGCGCGAACGGCACCCACCAGACGAGGTCGTTGCCGAGCAAGAGCCAGCCGGCCGACCACGGCAGCTCGCCGCGCGACGCGGCCCCGACGAAGCCGATCGGACCGAACACCTTGCCGAGCAGTCCGACCAGCACGATCGGCCAGTGCCGCAGCGGGGCCCTCGCGGCGCACCAGTAGCCGACGCCGTAGACGCCGACGACCATGCCGATGCACTGCCACAGGAACAGCATCGACGGCACCGGCATGCCCGACCATTCGAACCAGGCGCGTGGGAACAGCACGGCGAACCCGCCGAACAGCAGGTTGTAGAGCGCGGCGGCCCGCAGCATCGGGCCGGCCCAGCGGGGGCCACGTTCGTCCATGGAGCGAGCTTCGTGCACGGGGGCCTCGAGGATGCGGGCCGATCATGCCACGGCACGTTGCCGCGATCGCACCGGCTCGTTGGTTCCCGAGGTGCGGCTCGCCATGCTGCTCGCACCGTGGTCGATTCTCCGCCCGTCCCGAACGCGCGTTTCGACGCCATCTACCGCGACGAAGGGCGGCGCGCGTTCGCGACGCTGGTGCGACGGCTCGGCGACTTCGACCGTGCCGAGGAAGCGCTGCACGACGCGTTCCGCGCCGCCCTCGCCGCGTGGCCCCGCGACGGCGTGCCGGCGAACCCGGCCGCGTGGCTGGTCGCGGTGGGGCAGCGACGGGACGTCGACGCGCATCGCCGCAGCCGGCGTTGGTCGTCGCTCGACGTCGTCGACGAGGACGGCGACCGCGCCGCGCGCGAGCCGGTGGCGACCGCCGAGGGAGTGTGCGCCGAGCCGGACGAGGTCGCCGACGACCCGTTGCGCCTGATCTTCACCTGCTGCCACCCGGGCCTCGGCGAGGCCGCCCGTGTGGCGCTGACGCTGCGCGAGGTGTGCGGCCTGTCGACCGAGCAGATCGCCCGCGCGTTCGTGCAGCCGGCCCCGACCCTGGCCCAGCGCATCGTGCGGGCGAAGGCCAAGATCCGCACCGCCGGCATCCCGTTCGAAGTGCCCGCCGGCACCGCCCTGGCCGAACGGCTGCCGAGCGTGCTGCGCGTCGTCTACCTGGTGTTCAACGAGGGCTACAGCAGCAGCCGCGGTGCGGACCTGATGGCGCCGGACCTCGCCGACGAGGCCGTGCGGCTCTGCCGTACGCTGGTGGGGCTGTTGCCCGAGCCCGAGGTCCTGGGGTTGCTCGCGCTGCTGTTGCTGCAGCGCTCGCGCGCGGCGGCGCGAGTGGACGCGGGTGGCGACCTGGTGCCACTCGAGGAACAGGACCGCGGTCGCTGGGATCGTGCCGACATCAGCGAAGGCGTGGCGCTGGTCGAACGGGCGCTGCGCAGCGGTCGGGCCGGCAGCTACTCGGTGCAGGCGGCGATCGCCGCCGTGCACGCCGAAGCACCGACGGCCGCAGCGACCGACTGGCGGCAGATCGCGGCGCTGTACGACGTGCTGGTTCGGCTCGAACCCCAGCCGATCGTCGCGCTGAACCGCGCCGTGGCGGTCGCGATGGCCGGCGACCTGCTGGCCGGCATCCGGACGGTCGAGGCGCTGCTGGCCGAGTCCCTCGGTGACTACCACCTGGCGCACGCGGCCCATGCCGACCTGTGCCGCCGGGCGGGCGATCGGGCGCGTGCTCGGGCCAGCTACCAGCAGGCGCTGGCACGCACCGAGCAGGAGCCCGAACGGCGCTTCCTACGCCGTCGCCTGCACGAACTCGACGGCCAGCCTCAGCCGGGCCCGTAGCGAGCCCTGGATTGTCGCCCGAGTGGCGGTCGGATGGCGGCATCGGACCGGTGCTCGCGAAAAAATGTCGGCACCTGTCGATCCGCGCCGTCGCCGTGCGACTCATGGGTGTGGCGCCGGCCCCGGAGGTGCGGAGCCGGCCACGAACCGAGCGAACCCCGAACCTGCCCCGATCCCATGACGCAGCCCGTTCCGTATCTCTCCTTCCCTGGCACCTGTGCTGCGGCGATGTCGTTCTACGAGCAAGCGCTCGGCGGCAGGCTCGTCACCAGGCTCAGCTACGGCGAGTCGCCGATGGCCGAACACTGCGCCAAGGAGGCGCACGGGCAGATCCTGCATGCGCGCCTCGAGCTGCCCGGTGGCTTCGCGCTGATGGCGGGCGACTGCCCGCCGCACCTGCCGTTCGAGGGCATCAAGGGAGTGATGCTCGCGATCAGCTACGACAGCGAAGCAGAGGCGCAGCGCGTGTTCACCACGCTCTCGGCCGGCGGCCAGGTGACGATGCCGATGCAGCCGACCTTCTGGGCGAAGACGTTCGGCATGTGCACCGACCGCTTCGGCGTCAGCTGGGGCGTGAACGGCGAACTGCTGCCGATGGGATCGGCGACCTGACCGCCACACCACCGACCCCGCACGGGCCACGACCATGAAGTACCTCTGCCTCGTCTACCTCTCGAAGGAGCACTGGCACAGCTGCCCCGACCCGATCTGCGCCGCCTACGGGCAGTCGCTGCGCGACAGCGGCCGCCTGCTCGCCGCCGAGCCGCTGCACCCGGTCGAGAGTGCGACCACGGTGCGG
Source organism: Planctomycetota bacterium (assembly GCA_016793305.1). The sequence goes on along the minus strand of JAEUHU010000338.1, from coordinate 3,418 downwards.
GTGCGGCAGGGCGAAGTGCTGCTGCAGGACGGTCCGTTCGCCGAGACCAAGGAGCAGCTCGCCGGCTTCTACCTGGTCGACGCGCACGACCTGAACGACGCGGTGCGCATCGCCAGCCGGATCCCGCCCGCGAAGTTCGGCAGCATCGAGGTGCGCCCGGTCCGCGAGCTCGAGCTCGGCGATGGAGGGGGCGCATGAGCCGCGTGTTCGTCGACCTCGGCCTCTCGCTCGACGGCTTCGTCGCCGGGCAGAACCGCGGCCCGGGCAATCCGCTCGGCGACGGTGGGCTCGCGATCCACGACTGGATGTTCGCGACCGCGACGTTCCGTGAACGCCGGTGCGGCGATCCCGGCGACGGCGAACGGGGCCCCGACGACGACGCGGTGGCGCAGGGGTTCGCGCGCAGCGGCGCCTGGGTGATCGGCCGCCGCATGTTCGACGAAGGCGAGGCCTCTTGGCCCGAGGACGCGCCGTTCCGCGCCCCGGTGTTCGTGGTGACGCGCCATGCCCGGGCCCCGTGGGTGCGCGGTGGCACCACCTTCCACTTCGTCACCGACGGATTGCTCGCGGCGCTGACGCGCGCCCGCGAGGCCGCGGGGGCGCGCGACGTGCGCATCGGCGGCGGCGCCGACCTGGTCCAGCAGGCGTTCGCCGCCGGCGTCGTCGACGAACTCACGCTGCACGTGGCGCCGGTGCTGCTCGGCCGCGGGCTGCGGCTGTTCGACGGCGTCCCACCCGGCGACCTGGTGCTCGAACCGAACGGCGCCGCCGTATCGCCGCGTGCGCAGCACCTGCACTTCCGCGTGCGGCGCGCGGCTGGCTGACCCTGGGTGCCGGCGTGCAGCCGGCATCCTTCGCCCTTCCCGATCGACCACCCGAAACCCTGCGACGACCATGACCGAGACTCACACCGAACGACACGAGCTGACCCTGACCCGCCTGATCGACGCCCCGCGCGAGCTGCTGTTCCGGGCCTGGACCGAACCCGAGCTGCTGAAGCGCTGGTTCACGCCGCGCCCCTTGACCACGCCGGTCGTCGAAGCCGACGTGCGACCCGGCGGCAAGAGCTTCGTGCTGATGCGCGGGCCCGACGGCGAGGAGCAGCCGTGCCACGGGGTCTACCTCGAGGTCGTGCCCGGGCGGCGGCTGGTGTTCACCGACGCGTTCACCGAGGCGTGGCTGCCGTCGGCGAAGCCGTTCTTCGCCTGCGTCGTGACGTTCGACGACGAAGCCGGCAAGACGCGCTACACCGCGGTCGCGCGCCACTGGACCGCCGCCGACAAGGAGGCACACGAGGCGATGGGGTTCCACGCCGGCTGGAACGCAGCGACCGACCAGCTCGAGGCGTTGGTGCGCGAACTCGCCGCCGCGCGCTGAGTCGGACCAGCGGCGCCGCAGCGCTGGGCGCGAGCCAGCTACTTCTTGGCGCGCACGCGCTGCTGCTCGATCGACGCGGCGATGAAGTCACGGAACAGCGGGTGCGGCTTCAGCGGCCCGGTCTTGAACTCGGGGTGGTACTGCACGCCGACGAACCACGGGTGGTTCGGCACCTCGACGATCTCGACCAGGTCGAGCTTCGGGTTGGTGCCCGCCATCACGAGGCCGGCCTGCTCGAGCTGGCGCCGGTAGGCGTTGTTGAGCTCGAAGCGGTGGCGGTGCCGTTCGCTGATCGCCGTGGTGCCGTAGGCACGGTGGCTCCTGGTGCCTTCCTTCAGCGCGCAGTCGAACGCCCCGAGCCGCATCGTGCCGCCCTTCTCGTTGGTGCGCTTCTGGTCCTCCATCAGCGCGATCAGCGGGCTGTTGGCGTTCGGGTCGTACTCGGTGGTGGTCGCGTCCTGGATGCCGAGGTCGCTGCGCGCGAACTCGACGACCGCCGCCTGCATGCCGTAGCAGATGCCGAAGAACGGGATCTTGTGCTGCCGCGCGTAGCGGATCGACGCGATCTTGCCCTCGAAGCCGCGCTCGCCGAAGCCACCGGGCACCAGGATGCCGTCGACGCCGCCGAGCAGCCGATCCGGGCCCTCGTTGGCGACCTGCTCGGCCGACACCTTGCGCAGCTTGACCTTGCAGTGGTTGGCGATGCCGGCGTGGCTCAGCGACTCGTAGATCGACTTGTAGGCGTCGTGCAGCTCGATGTACTTGCCGGCGACGGCGATCTCGACCGTGTGCTCGGGGTTCTTCACGACCTGCAGCAGGCGCTGCCAGTCGCTGGTGTCGACCTTCTGCTTCGGCACCAGCTGCAGGTGGTTCAGGATGCGCTGGTCGAGGCCGCTCTCGATCAGCATCAGCGGCACCTCGTAGATCGAGAACGCGACGTCGCGCTCCTCGATGACCGCTTCGGGCCGCACGTTGCAGAACAGCGAGATCTTCTTCGCCATGTCCGGCTCCATCGGGATCTCGGTCCGACAGATCAGGACGTGCGGCTGGATGCCGATCTCGCGCAGCTTGCCGACCGACTGCTGGGTCGGCTTGGTCTTCAGCTCGCCCGACGCGCGCAGGAACGGCAGCAGCGTCAGGTGGATGAACATGCAGTCGTTCGGCCCCTGTTCGAGCGAGAACTGGCGGATCGCCTCGAGGAACGGCAGCGACTCGATGTCGCCGACCGTGCCACCGATCTCGGTGATCGCGACGTCCGCCGCCGGTTCGCCGGGCGAAGGGGCGGCCCCGGCGCGGATCGCCATCTTGATCTCGTCGGTGATGTGCGGGATCACCTGGACGGTCTTGCCGAGGTAGTCGCCGCGGCGCTCCTTCTGGATCACCGACTTGTAGATCTTGCCGGTCGTGTAGTTGCTGTCCTTGTTGATCCGCGCGTGCGTGAAGCGCTCGTAGTGGCCGAGGTCGAGGTCGGCCTCGGTGCCGTCGTCGGTGACGTAGACCTCGCCGTGCTGGAACGGCGACATCGTGCCGGGGTCGACGTTGATGTAGGGGTCGAGCTTCTGCATCGACACCTTCAGGCCGTTGCGCTCGAGGATCCAGCCGATCGCTGCGGACGTCAGGCCCTTGCCGAGGGACGACACGACGCCGCCGGTCACGAAGATGTACTTGGTCATCGGTTGTTCCTCGGTTCTGCCTCGGTGCGTCGGGCTGCGCTGGTCCCGCGCGCTGCCAGGCGCTGCAGGAAGGCGTCGTAGTCGCTGCGGGTCTCGATGCCCCACGGGTCGCCGGCCGCGTCGAGCACGTGCATCGGAATGCCGTTCTCGAGGAAGCGCAACTGTTCGAGGCTCTCCGCTTCGGCGAGGCCGCTGCTCGGCAACGGCGGGATGCGCAGCAGGACCTCGCGCTGGAAGCCGTAGACGCCGATGTGACGGCGCAGCGGGAAGGTGCCTTCCTTGACGAACGGGACCACGGCGCGGCTGAAGTAGAGCGCCCGGCCATCGAGGCCGCGCACGACCTTGACCACGTTCGGGTTCGCCGCCAC
>JAEUHU010000329.1 GCA_016793305.1 Planctomycetota bacterium | reverse complement strand
GCCGGAGAACTGGTTCGTCGTGCACAAGGCGCTGGTCGAGGCCGGCCGCAAGGACCTGATCGGTTCGGGTCCGCAGTGCCTGATCCCGGCCAATCCGCCGAAGGTGGCGATGGACGCCAAGCGGGCGGCGGCGAACGGGCGTGGGCCGCGGCGCGGCGATCCGACCTACGTGCACGCGAAGGACGCCGGCGTGAAGAGCAACGGCGGCATGCCGTGTGCTTCGGACGACGACGACGAAGACGGCGAGTAGAGCGGAACTCGGCCTGGGTGATCGCTGGCTGGACATGGCCGCGGTCCCCCCGGCGGCGACGCCGCGGCATGGCGGCTTCCCGATCCCGACCGTCCCGAACCGAGAGGAAGGCTCCAGCGGCCGAGGTCCGGCGCCGATCTGACCGCCGTTCGTGATGGTCCGCCGCCCACACTTCCTGGCCTGGATGCTGTCCGTCGAGGGTTCGACGTTGCTGTTGTCCGGTTCGCTCCTCGCCGTGGCGGCGATGACCGGCCGCGTGACGACGCTCGCGGGTGGAGCCGACACCGGTGCGCTCGCCCTGTGCCTCTGGCCACTGCTCGAGTGGGCCTGCTGTGCGCTCGGGGTCGTGATCGGCCTGCTCGGCGTGGCCGGGCTCGTCGTCGGCGTGGCAGCGTTCCAGAAGCGCGCACTGGTCGCCACGCGCACCGTGCTGCTCGCCTATTCGGTGCCATGGGCCATGCTGGCGACCTTGGCGTGCCTGCGTGCCGGGTCGCCGTCGTGCGACGTCGCCATCAGCCTCGCTGCCGGCGCCATCGCGGCGGCGATCGGCCTCTTGCACCTGATCGCGGCCTGCACGCCACGCGAACGCCCGCTGATGACCTGACGCGCGCTGCGCCGTCGCCACGCCATTCGGGTGCCGTTCCTGTCCGGTGACAAGCTCGCCGAGACCGAGCCGGTGAACGAGCGGGCGACGGCTCGGGATGGTGTTCCTCGCGTTGCTCGGTGGCCGAGGTAGGCCGACCCGAGCGCAGGCTGGCGGGGCGATCCGGGGAGGGCACCACCAGACCGGGTCCCGCGACATCGTGGATCCCGCCTCAGTTCGGCAGCTTCAGCACGAGTTCGCGCGCCCCGGCCGCCACGCCGTCCTGGTGCACCTGGCGGAACATGTTCTCCGGGTCCTGCGCGCTGATCTTCCCGGCCACGCCCGGCGCAGCTTCGATGCGGAACCGGCCTTTGGCATCAGTGGTCACCGATTGGCTGAACACCACGCCCTCGGGCCAGAAGTTCACGATCGCGTCGCCGACCGGCGCATCGTCGGGGCCGACGACCCGGCCCTCGATCGTCTCGGCCACGACGAGCGTGAGTTCGAGGTCCTTGCTGCCCGCGGCGACGCCCGGCCGTGGCGCCATCGCGAAGCCCTTCGGCACGTCGAGCGCCGACAGCACGTAGCTGCCCGGCGCGAGCCGTTCGATGCGGAACGAGCCGTCGGCCGCGACCTTCGTGGACGGCTGTTCGCTCTGGGCGCCGTGCGCGTAGATCGTGAGCTCCGAGCCTGCAGGCAGTTCCCGCAGGCCGACGAGCCGCAGCGTGCCCTGGATCACGAGCCCCGGGTCGGCGACGAGGTCGGGGGCGGTGAAGATCACGCCGTCGGCCACGTCGTAGGGACCACCGCCGACGTCCCACTGTCTGCCGTCGGGTCTCGCGCACAGGCGATAGCTGCCGCCGCCGAGGCCCGCGAAACGGAACGTGCCGTCCGAGGCCGTGAACGTCGTGCGATTGCCGAAGTGCCAGAGGGCTTCGGGCGCCTTCGCCGCCGGCGCGAGCAGGCCGCCGATCCCGTGTGCGGTGCCCTGCAACGTCACTTCGGCGCGCCCCACAGGACGACCTTCTGGGTCGACCACGCGCCCCTCGAGCAATGCCTGCGGCTGCAGCACCACCGCACCGAGATCGAGGTCGCCCGGGCTGCTCTGCCGCACCGGCAAGGCCAACACTCTCGTGCCGTGCAGAGGCGCGCGCACCAGCAGCTGCCACGTGCGCCAGGGCTGGGTGTCGTTCCCATCCCGAGACGTGCGATCGAGTCCTCGGATGCGAAAGCGACCGTCGGCAGCCACGACCGCGGGCCGCCAATCCGTGTGCTGGAGGCCGCTCCGCACCCGCTGGTCCGCCGCCGCCGCCACGTAGGCTCCGGCGATGCCGCGACCCGCCGGATCGACGACGCGCCCCGTCACTTCGTCGCCGCGCGCCAGCGCGAAGTCGACGACGACCGGGTCTTCCTTGGCGACCACCTGCTGCACCTCCTCGGCGTAGCCGTCGGCGCGCACGAACAGCAGCCCGGCCCCGAAGCCGCGAAACTCGTAGCTGCCGTCGGCGGCCGTGGTCACCGCGTCCACCATCGTCCACGAGGTCGACACGAGGGCTCCGGCGATGGGCGCCCGCGACTCCGCTGCGCGCACGACTCCGCGCACGATGCGGCCGCGCCCGACCGTGAAGTCGAGGTGCGTGCCCTGCCCTGGGGCGAGTTCGACGAGCTGCCAGTCCGGGGCCAGCAGGCCCTTCGGGCTCACCATCACGTAGGTCGGACGCGACCCGAGCCCACCGAGGAAGAACGAACCGTCCGCCGCGGTGCGGGTCTGCTCGCGTTCCCCCTTGCTCCCGCGCTCGCTGGCCTCGACCAGCACGTCTCCGAGCGGCGCGCCGTCCGGGCCGCGCACCGTTCCGTCGACGAACGACGCGCGGTCGAGGCGCACGACGAGCTCGCTGCCGCCGGTGCAGTTCGCTTCGCGCCGCGTCGCGAACCCCACCGCGCGCACCAGCAGCCGGTGCTGCAGCGCGCGCCCGACGCGGAACTGGAACCGTCCCTCGGCATCGCTGCGGGTCGTGCCGAGCACGACGCGACGCTTGCCGTGCTCGAGGTCGAGGCCCGTCATCTCGTCGGCATCGCGGTGTTCGAGCTCCACCTCGGCGCCCACCACCGGCGCGCCGTCGGCCGCGGTGACGATCCGACCCCAGAGGTCCTCCGGACCGCGTTCGTCGACCGCGACGACCTGGTGGCCCGCGACCTGGCGCGGCGGCGCCACCTCGGGCGGTTCCTGTGCCGGCTGGCGATCGGCGCTGGCCACCTCGACCGGCCCCACCGGTGGTGCGGGCGGTGCGCCCGGTGCCCCGAGCCACAGCGGCTGCGTCAGCCAGGCGAGCAGCAACAGGGCCACGGCACCGCCGATCGCGCGCAGCGGCCAGGCGACGCGCAGCAACGCGCCGAGCCCGGGCGTCCCCGGCGTCCCC
>JAEUHU010000237.1 GCA_016793305.1 Planctomycetota bacterium | reverse complement strand
CTTCGTTCTTGCGGGGGCTCGTCTGCTCGAAGCCGACTCGGCTGGCCTGCACGTCGAGGCCGGGTTCGCCCTGGTCGGGATGTGGCGGCCCCTTGTGCACCACGAACCTGCCGTCGGCGTCGCTCTCGGCGCTGCCGCGCGAGCCGGCGCCGTACACCGACAGGGCGACGCCAGCGAGCGGGTTTCCCGACACGTCGACGACCTGGCCGTGCAGCGCCAGCGCCGGATCGGGTCGCTCGACTTCGATGCGCACTTCGGAGGACTGGCCGGCCTCGGTCTGCAGCTTGCGTGGCGAGCGCAGCGCACCCGTCCGCTCGACACGCACGTACCACTCGCCGGTGGCGACCGGATCGCCGAACACGAACTCGCCGCGGTCATCGGTGAGCGTGCTGTGCGACTCGCGGAACTGCAGGACAGGTGGATCGTGCCCGATCATCACGATCCCCACCTCGGCGCCGGCGACCGGGGCTCCGCTGGTGTCGACGACCACGCCGCGAACCGAGGTCGTGCGCACGAGTCGGATGTCGCCGAGGTCCCAGGTCTCGCCCGGCGAGATGCGGCCGCGTGCCCCGACCGGCGCACGGCCCGGCGCTTCGGCATGCACCCGCAGGTCCGTATCCTCGTCGATGGCCACGGCGCACGAGAACACGCCGTTGGCGTCGGTCGCGGCAACGGCGAGGGGCTCGTTCGCCAGCGTTCCCGCTTCCTCGACCAGCCCACCGTCGTCGCTGCCGATGCGTATCGTGGCGACCATGGCGTGACCGTCTTCCGCGGCCAAGCACCGCCCTCGAACCAACAGCGGTCGTTCGACAGGGGCCCCCGCTGCGGGGGCGGCAGCGTGCCGGTCCAGCATCGTCGTCCCACCACTCGCGGCGGCCGTCGAGGCAGGCTCGGCCGGCGATCTGCCTGGCTCCAGCGGCGGTGGCTGCGTCCCGCGCGGAATCAGCAGCCAGCCGGCAAGGACGGCCACGAGCACGGCAACCACGCAGGCGAGGGTACGAGAAGGCCGCATGGCGGCCAGTTACGGCCGCAAGCGAGGTCCTGCGAGTCGCGCGTTCACTCGCCCTTGCGCGCCGCGCGGAAGTCGAGCGCGCCGAAGTCGAAGTCGGCGATCGGGCAGTCGATCCGGAAACCCGCGACCTTGCCGGCATGGTCGAGTTCGAAGCGCACCAGGCCGAACGGCAGGAACGCGTCCGGCCAGTCGACGCGGAACGTGTCGAGGTGCCAGTGCACGAGTGCGCCGAACAGCCGCCGCTGCGACGGCAGCAGCACGATGGACAAGCCCTCGCCTTCGCGGCGGATCTCGGCCGGGCCGTAGACCGCGTCCTCGTAGCGGCCGACGTAGGCGTCGAGCGGCAGGCTCGGCTGCGTGCCGGACTTGCGCTGCGCCTCGCGGGCTTCGCGTTCCCCGACGTCGCGCTGGTCGATGCGGCGCTTGATCGCGGCCAGCCGCTTCAGCTGGGCCATGCCGTCGCCGCCGGCGCGTTCGGCGAACAGGGCGCGCTTCACGGCTTCGTTCAACACGCCGTCGTTGCTGTTGTTGAGCACCACGAAGCCGAACTTCTCGGCCGGCATCAGCGACACCTTGCTGAGGAAGCCCGGCATGCCGCCGTCGTGTTCGACGACCTTCTGGCCGCGCTCGAGCGACAGGAACCAGCCGAGGCCGTAGCTGCTCAGGTCGCCGGTGCCGGGGCCCGTACCCTGCTTGCTGGTCGACACGTGCGGCCGCCACATCTCGCGCAGCGCGTCCTCGGTGAGGATCCTGGTGCCGTTCCACGTGCCGCCGTCGAGCAGCATGCGCATCCACGCGGTCAGATCGTCGACCGACGCGTAGATCGACGCGGCCGGCTTGCAGGCGACGAACTCGTGGTCGGGGATCACCTTGCCGCCGATGTGCGGCAGCGCCTTCTCGGCGTCCTGCGGCAGCCGTTGCGCCGAAGCGCGGCTCCTGCCCATGCCGAGCGGGGCGAAGAAGCGCTGCTCGACGAACTCCTCCCAGCTGCAGCCGGCGTGCTTGGCGACGATCAT
>JAEUHU010000267.1 GCA_016793305.1 Planctomycetota bacterium | reverse complement strand
AGGAACACCCGGCCACCGAGGTCGAGGTGCCGCGTGCGCGATCGCTCGGCGAACACCAGGGCCGCGTTGTCGGCGAGCGCCCATTCGGGTCGCACCTGCGCCCAGTCGGCGGCGCGCCGCTGCAGTGCGCGGCGCAGCGCTCCGGGCCGGCGCGTGAGCTTGGCGAGGCCGAGGGCGGGCGCCCGTTCGGCGCGCACCGCGGCGCTGGCCTGTTCGAGCCACTGGCGCAGCTGGTCCAGTGCGGCCGGCTCGACCCCGTCGGCGTCGAACACCGCGACCTCGTCGGTGGTCGTGTCGTGCAACGCCCCCACGAACCGCGTCGTCAGCGGCACGTCGATGCCGCGCTCCCGCAGCGCCGCGCGCACGGCCGGGTCCTCGAGCGTGCGCGCCAGCAGCCGGGCGTTGTCGCGGCCGCTGTGGCCGCCGCAGGCGCCGCAGTCGAGGGCCGCCGCGTGCGCGTTGTTGCGCGTCGAGGCTCCGTGCCCGACGAGCAGCACGAGCGGCGGGAACTCGCGGAGCAGCCCGATGCCCTTCAGCGCACCAGCCGCGAAGTCGGCACGGCGCGCCACGTCGGTGGCGGTGCTGCCGAGCCAGCACGGCTTCAGCTCGTGTCGTTCGCGCTGCGTGAGGCCGGCCTCCTCCGAACGGTCCGGTCGCTGCCAGCCCAGCGACTCGGCGAGCAGACCACCGATCGACCACAGGCCGCTCGTCTCGACGAACGCGAAGCACGACCCGGGCCCCGAGCGGAACGCCGACCAGCGGCGGCGCAGCGCCAACCGTTCGCCACGCAGCAGCGACAACGCGGCAGTGCGGGCCGGGTCGCCGGCCGCCTCCGTCGCTTCGACAGCCGGTGCGAACAGTCCCGGCAGCTGCGGCCTTGCGTCGCCGGTGGCGAGCGGCGTCATCGCGATCGGCAGGCCGAAGAAGCCGGCGAAGCCGTGCGTCGCCACCGCGTCCCCCGACGCGCGTTCGAGCGCCCGGCGGTAGCGCTCACTGCGAACGTCGATGCAGAACACCGCCGCGACGGCGACCTTCGCCGGGGCTGGGCGTGCGTCGACCGCTTGCGCGAACCCGCGGATCATCGCTCCCTGGAACGCGATCTCGGCGGCGCGCAGCAGCAGACGCTCGTCCTGCTGGGCGGTCTGCGTCTCGGCGATGCGGTGCGGATGGCGGAGCCACGCGGCTCGCAACTTCGGCAGTTGCTCGTCGAGCAGCAGCACGTCGAGCAACAGCACCTCCCAGGCGAGGCGCACCGCCAGCAGCTCGACCAGCGACGGGTCGTCGCCACCACGCAGGCGCGCCTGCCAACGTTCGTGGGCGCAGAACCCGGCCCAGCCGCGCACGGTGCCGAGCAAGGCCCCGAGGTAGTCGACGCGCGACAGCGCCGCAGCGTCGAGACCGAGGCGCTCGGTCGCGACCTGCAGCAGGGCGTGCGGCTCGCTCGGCAGCCGGGCGAGGCTCGCCCGCAGCGCCCCGCGCTGGGCGCCCTGCACGACCCCGCGGTCGGCCGCGAGGCGCGCCCGCCAGGTGCGATACAGGCCACGCCGCCGGTCGGGCGACCAGAGTGCCTGCCCTCGATCGAACCACGACTCGGCGAAGCGTGCGATCTCGTCGACGACCCGAACCGACCACGGGGCTTCGCCGGCGGTGGCCCCGTGCCGATCGGCGAGGTCGGTGACCAGCGGCAGGCGGCGCAGCGGTTCTGGTTCCTCCTGCAGCGACGCGAGCAGTGCGTCGACGGTGCGCGCGCGCTCCCGTTCGTCGCCGGCCGGGTTGGCTTCGGCGACTGCTGCATCGACGTGGTGCCGCTCGAACCGGCGATCGCGCCAGAGCTCGCGCAGCACCTCCCGCGACGGCAGGAAGCGCGCCCCATTGGTGGCCGCCAGTTCGGCGGCGACGCGCTCGAACGGCCGGTTGATCGCGCCGTGCGCCGGGTTCACGGCGATCGAACGGTCGAGTGGCCAGATCGGCGCGATGCCGGCGCAGGCGCGTTCGAGCACGAGTTCGGGAACGGCTTGCTGGGCCGGACGCGGGGTGAGCACGGTGGACATCACAGGTCTCCTCGCCCGCGCGAAGCGGACGTCAGGTCGGGAACGGCATGCGATCGCGCCGAGAACGGCGACAGCCAGAAGGTCAGGAACACGCAGCGCGTGAACCAGCGATCGACGAACCAGCCGCGCTGGCACAACCAATGGAGGGCGACGGCGACGCGATGACCCGGAGCCACGACCACCAGCAGGCGGACGAGCGCGAGCGGGGCGAGGCAGGCGAGCGCCGTGATCGCGAGCGGCCAGCTGGCCGGGGCCACGACCGGCAGCCCGAGCCACGGGCGCAGCACCGAGTGCAGGGCGAACCAGATGCCGGCACACACGACCGCCAGCACGAGGCCGCGTCCGACCACGCGCGCGGACGGCGCCACGCCTTCGAGCAGCGGCGCCAACCCGCAGGCCAGCACGATCGCGCCGACGAGCACCGCCGGATCGGCGAGCGGTTCGCGCACCACCAGGAGCGCGAGGCCGAGCACCAGTCCGGCCGCCGTCGCGAGCGCCAGGACGCGGGACCGTACATCGGCGAGGCCCATCGGCCTCGCCATCGCGTCGGCAGCGCTGCGCCGCACGGTCGAACCAGCCGACAGGAAGGCGTGGGCCTTGTAGGCGGAGTGGGCGACGAGGTGCAGCAGCGCCATCTCCCACAGCCCGAGGCCGCATTGGACCATCAGGAAACCCATCTGGCCGACCGTCGACCACGACAGTGCCAGCTTGACGCTCGGCTGGGTGCTGCTCGCCAGAGCTCCGATCGACGCCGTCAGGCCGCCGACCACCACCAGCAGCCACATCGCCGCCGGAACCTCGGCCAGCAAGGGCGCCATGCGCAGCAGCACGAAGCCACCCAGGTTGACGACCCCCGCGTGCAGCAGCGCCGACACCGGCGTCGGCGACTCGACGACGCGCAGCAACCAGCCGTGGAACGGCAGCTGCGCGCACTTCAGCAGTGCAGCGACCGCCAGCAGCAGCACGGCCCAGTGCTCGGAGGAACCCAAGGCACCGGTGGTCGCCAGCCGGTGCAGTTCGCCGATGTGCAAGGTGCCGGCGCGGCTCGCCAGCAACACCGTCGAGACCATCACCAACAGGTCGGCGGCCCGCGCGACCAGGAACTTCTCGCGGGCGGCGATCAGGGCCCAGGGCCGCCCGGGGCAGAAGGTGAGCAGCTGCTGCAGGGCGAGGCTGGCCGTGACCCAGCCGAGGGCGAGCAGCAGCAGGTTGTCGGTCGCGAGCACGAACATGGCCCCGCCGAGGGCGGCGAGCAGCCAGCCGGCGAAGGTCGCGGACCGCGGCTCCCCGTCCAGGTAGCGGGCCGAGTAGCCGACCAGCACCGTGCCGAGCAGGGCCACGAACACCAGCAGCACCTGCTGCGGCAGGGTCGACACCGCGAGCGACGGCCACCACGGGGCGGCGATGGCGCTGGCCACCGCCAGGACCAGGGCCACGACGCTGGCCGCGCGCGCCACCGTCCAGGCCCACCGGTGCCTCCCGAGCGGGACGAGCAGCGCTCCGGCGAGCAGGCTGGCTGGGGCGAGGCCGGGCAGGGGTTCGAACTCGAGCACGGTCGGGTCGTTGGTCGTCATCGGGCGGGATGTTCGATCGCGCCCGGGCTCCTGAACATGCCAGGAATCCGATACCTTCCTTCGGAGAATCCGAACGCCCATGCACCCACTGAACTACCACCACCTGCGCTACTTCTGGGCCGTCGCCAAGGACGGCAACGTGTCGCGCGCGGCCGCTCGACTGCACGTCTCGCAGTCGTCGCTGTCGACGCAGATCCGGCAGCTGGAGGAGCGGCTCGGCCAGGCCCTGTTCACGCGCACCGCGCGCAGCATGCAGCTGACGGAGGCTGGCCGGGTCGCGCTGAACTACGCCGAGTCGATCTTCGCCGCTGGCGACGAGCTGCAGGCGGTGCTGCTCGGCCGCACGGCATCCCGCCAGCAGACGCTGCGCATCGGTGCGGTCGCGACCTCGTCGCGCAACTTCGTCGACAACTTCCTGCGCCCGCTGTTCGGCCGCGACGACGTGCGGCTGTCGCTGGTCTCCGGTTCCCTGCGCGAGCTGCTGGCCCAGCTGCGGGTGCACAGTCTCGACCTCGTGCTCGGCAACCAGCGGGTCGCCCCGAACCCCGAGGATCCGTGGCGCTGCCGCCGTATCGCCCGCCAGCCGGTCAGCCTGGTCGGTCGCCCGGGCCGGAAGCGCCCGTTCCGGTTTCCCGAGGATCTGGCAGGGACACCGATGGTGCTGCCGACGATGGAGAGCGAACTGCGCGGCGCGTTCGACCTGCTGTGCCGGCGGCACGAAGTGACCTACCAGATGCGCGCCGAAGCCGACGACATGGCGCTGCTGCGGCTGCTGGCCCGCGACAGCGACTGCGTCGCCTTGCTGCCGAGCGTCGTCGTGCAGGACGAACTGCGCGCGCGGCAGCTGGTCGAACTGTGCACGGTGCCGAACCTGTTCGAGTCGTTCTACGCGACCAGCGCGCCGCGGCGGTTCGCGCCCGCGGCCCTGCGCGAATTGCTGAAGCGCTCCGAGGAGGACGTGCTGCAGCGCCCCGACGGCCGCTGAACACGCTCCCGCTCAGCCCATCGCGGCGAGCTTGCCCTCGACGACCTGCTCCTTCGGGTCGAACTTCGGCAGCTGGATGTGCTTGGCCAGCGCGGCGTCGATCGCCGCCGCCGGCGCCAGCCCGATCAGTTCGCTCTCGAGCACCTTGACGCCCTTGGCGCCCGCCAGCTTCGCCACCGCGTCGAACACGGTGCGGATCGACGTCACCTCGAAGTCGAGCAGGTTCATCGACACCTGCGTGCACTTCTTGTCGTCGAGCGAGAAGCCCATCGCCTGCACCTTCTTGAAGCCACCGTCCTTCTCGCGCACCGCCTTGGCGATGTCCTTGGCGATCTGCACGTCCGTGCTGGCCAGGTTGACGTTGTAGGCGATCAGGAACTTGCGCGCGCCGACCGCCACCGCACCGGCGGTCGGGTGCAGCTTCGCCGGCCCGAAGTCGGGCGTGTACTCCGGATCGCTGCCGACCAGCGGCATCAGCCCCTCGAACTCCTTGTTGCGGAAGTTGCCGAGCACGCGCCGCGACTCGCGCGTGCAGGCCTCGGCGTAGAGGAACACCGGCAGCCCCAGTTCCTTGCCGATGCGCGCGCCGACCTGCTTCGCGGTCGCCACGGCGTCCGCCATGGTGGCGCCGGCGAGCGGCACGAACGGGCAGACGTCCATCGCCCCCATGCGCTTGTGCTCGCCCTTGTGCGTGCGCAGGTCGATGCGCTGCATCGCCGCCTTCGCACCGAGCACCGCCGCGTCGGCGATCGCGTCGGCGGGTCCGGCCAGCGTGACGACGGCGCGGTTGTGGCTGCCGTCGAGTTCGCTGCCGAGGCACTTCACCCCCTTCACCGCGGTCATCGCCGCGACCAGCGCGTCGACCAGCTTCTGGTCCTTGCCTTCGGAGAAATTGGGAACGAACTCGAGCAGCGGCGTCATGCGGAGCGAGGGCGTATCCGCGGCTGCGCCCACATTCCAGCCGCAGGGCGACCGTTGCAGGCGGAGCAGCTCGCCGCCATCGTGCGCGCGTGGCCTCCGGCAAGAAGACCCTCGATCGCCTGCTGTCGCGCGCCGGGCTGTGTTCGCGGTCGGAAGCGCAAGCGCTGGTTCGAGCCGGCCGCGCGCAGGTGAACGGCCGGATCGTGCGCGACCCCGAGACCTGGGTCGACCCCGCGCGCGACCGGGTGCTGGTCGACGGCGCCCCGTTGCGCGCGCGCGGCAAGGAAGTCTGGGTGCTGCACAAGCCGGTCGGCTACGTCACCACCGCCGCCGACGAGATGGGACGCGACACCGTCTACGCGCTGCTGCCCGAGGACGCGACGTGGCTCGGCCCGGTCGGACGGCTCGACCGGGACTCGTCGGGGCTGTTGCTGTTCACCAACGACAGCGACCTGGCGCACGCGATCACGGCCCCGGCGAGCAAGCTGCCGAAGACCTACGAGGTGCGCTGCAAGGGCCCCCTGCGCGACGAACAGCTCGAGCGGCTGCGCGGTGGCGTGCTGCTGCCGGACGGGCCGACGCTGCCGTGCCCGGTCGAACGGCTCGACGACGACGACCGCTCGACGCGGCTCCGCATCGTGCTCGTCGAAGGGCGCAACCGGCAGATCCGCCGCATGCTGCAGGCCGTCGGCTCGCGCGTGCACACCCTGCATCGCGTGCGGATCGGCCCGCTGGCCCTCGGGGAACTGCCCGAAGGCGCCTGCCGCCGCTTGTCCGCCGACGAGGTCGCGGCGCTGCGTCGGGCCGTCACCGCGACCGACCGGCCGCACCCCAATCGGGGTTCTGCTCGCTGACGTTGGCGACGATCGGCACGCCGTTCTTCACCGTCATCACCACCGGATTGCCGCCGAACGCGTAGCCGACCGCCCGCCAGCTCGGGATGTCGAGCACGCACAGGTCGGCGCGTTTGCCCGGGTGCAGCGTGCCGACCTCGCCGTCGAGCTGCAGCGAGAACGCGGGGTTGATCGTCGCCGCGGTGATCACCTCTTCGGCGCGCATCTTCATCTGCGCGCAGGCGAGCGTCATGACCAGCGTCATCGACTGCGTGTAGCACGAGCCCGGGTTGAAGTCGGTGGCGATCGCCACCGCACAACCCGCGTCGATCATGCGCCGCGCCGGCGCATAGTGGGGCTTGGCCAGGAACAGGATCGTGCCCGGCAGCAGGATGCCGACCGTGTCGCTGCCGGCCATCGCCGCGATGCCGGCGTCGGAGATGCGACCGAGGTGGTCGGCCGAATCGGCGCCGAGCTGCACCGCGAGCTCGGCGCCGCCCATCGGCTGGATCTCGTCGGCGTGCATGCGCAGCCGCAGGCCGTGCTGCCGGGCTGCGGCGAGCACCCGTTCGCTCTGGGCCCGGTCGAACACGCCCGGCTCGGCGAACACGTCGCAGTAGTGCGCGAGCGGCCCGCAGTGCGGGATCATCTCGTCGCACAACAGGCGCACGTAGGCCTCACGATCCTCGCGAAACTCCGGCGGGAACTCGTGCGCGCCGAGGAACGTGCGTTTGGTCTGCACCGGCACGCGCTCCGCCGCCTGCTGCAGCGCCTGCAGGCTCTTCGCCTCGTCGGCGAGCGACAGGCCGTAGCCACTCTTGCATTCGACGGTGGTCGTGCCGTGCGCGGCGAAGCCCCACAGATGGCGTTCGGTGCGCGCCACCAGCTGCTCGAGCGGCATCTCGCGCACCCCGCGCATCGAGCTCAGGATGCCGCCGCCCGCGGCGGCGATCGCCATGTAGTCGGCACCGGCGCAACGCAGGTGGAACTCGTGCTCGCGCGTGCGTGCGAACACCGGATGCGTGTGTGCGTCGACGAAGCCCGGCAGCACGACGTGGCCGGACAGGTCCAGCTCGTCGGCGGCGCGGTAGTCCCGCGCGAGCCGGTCGGTCGGGCCGGTCGCGACGATGCGGCCGTCGCGCACCGCGACGGCGCCGTCCTCGACCACGCCGAGCGCCTGCATCGAAGCCCCGCGCCGCGCCCGCGTGGCCGGGCCGTCGGTCAGGGTGACCAGCTCCTTGCAGTGCACGAACAGGCGATCGACGGGTTCGGCCATGGTCGAACGATCGCAGCCCGCCTCGCGGATGCAAGCCACCGGTGGCGTCGCTGCGACCGAAGCCACGCGGAGCCCCGCGGCCCGATCGGCGCGCGTCAGGCGATCGCGAGGCGCGGCTTCAGCTCGGTGACCGAGCCCGCGACCAGCGGCACCGCCCCACCGAGCAGTTCGCCGATGCGGTCGAAGATGCGCTTCCGGGCGCGGAACACCACCATCTTGATCGCCTCGGCGCGGATGCCGAGCACCGTCGCCAGCTCGGCGTAACGGGTCTGCCGCACTTCGACCATCTGCAGCACGAAGCGCTCGCGTTCGCTCAGCGACTGGAAGGCGTGCAGGTAGCACTGCAGCAGCAGGGTGAACGCATTGGTCGTCGCCGCACACTCCTCGTGGTCCTGGGCGGCGAGGCTCGGGTCGCGCATGCCCCGATCGGCGTGTTCCTGCAGCAGTTCCGGCGCGCGGAGCGAAAGCTCGACACCCTGGCGCTTCTTGCGCAGCTGCCGGCGGATCGCGTTGTCGACGATCGTCGAGGACCACGCGGCGAACGCGCCCGCCCGGCTCGCCAGGAAGCGGTCCGGGTAGCGGTAGATGTTGACCAGGGTGTCCTGCAGGATCTCGTGCGCGTCGAACATGCCGCCGAGGCCTCGCAACCGGGAGCGGATCCGGGCGTGCAGCTGTGGACCGACCCAGCGGACCAGGCAATCGAACACTTCGGCGTCGCCGGTGCGGCGGAAGCAGTCCATCAGCGAGGTGGCGAGGGCTGCGTCCCGATCGCCTTCGCTTCGCATGGGGAGGGGTTCCCCCCGTTCGGTCAGGACCGCCTGGGCGTGTGTGCGGATCCGCTCACGCGAGGCGGACGGCTCGGCGGGAGGGGCGAGTTGGCTGGAGGGGCAAGCCATGGCAAGCGACCCTGATGCGAAGCCTGGGCCAGCCGCAGGCATTTTTCTGACAAACCACGGAACACGCCCGCAAGCTTCGACAGTTCGGCAACTTGGACAAGCGGGTTTCGCACGGAGAGGAGTCCACCGCCCCCTGGCATCGGCGCCGTGGCACACCCTTGAGCGGCACCTCGTGCGGAGCCGAACAAGGCCGGGAGAGCGCCCTTGCCTACACCCATCCCGACCTACGACCTGGGGAATCCGCTGCGGACCCTCCCCTCGGTCCTGGCAATCCGCGACCTGCAGCGCCGGTGGCGCCGTGTCGTCGTGGAGATGCCGCTCGGCATGAAGGAACTGACGCTGCTGCTGCGGCTCGACCCGCTGGCGGTGCTGCGCGGGCTGCGCGCCTGCCACGCGCCGGTGGTGCGTGGGCTCGACCCGGTGGTCAGCGTCGACGGCATGGTGCAGGCCCTCGGCAAGGCCCTCTCCCACCGGCTGCTCGACCAGGAACCGATCGTGATCGGCGGCGCGTCGGCGCTGCGCGGCCTGTGGCGGCGTTCGATCGCCGTCGGCCTGGCCGCCGAAGAGGCCGCCCAACGAACCGGAGCCCGTCCAGACCTCGCGTACGTGCTCGGCCTGCTGCACGACCTGCCGCGCTGGCTCACGGCGATCCACGACCACTTCTCCCCCGGGGCACAGCGCACCGAGGCTGGCGACTGGCTCGAACACTGGCAGCTGCCGCCGTCGATCCGTCGCGGCATCGCCTGCCTGTCGCTCGGCACCGAGGCGCCGGCGGAGTGTGCCGCGGAGCTGTCGGCCGTGCGCACCGGCCAACGCATCGCCGACCTGGCCGACTTCCGCCACCCGGAGGACGACCTGCCCGACGCCGACACGGCGGCGGACCTCGGGGTGGTCCACCACACCGAGCTGCTGAGTGCCCAGCGGCTGCGCCGCCGCTTCGACGGCACCCTGCGCACGTTCGGACTCGACCCGAACATCGCCGATGCCGAGGTCGGCGAGCCACGCCACGACCCACGCTTCCAGACCAATCGCCGCGGCGAACTGGACGAAGCGACGCTCAGCGTGCTCGGCTGCACCCGTTCCGAACGCTACCGCGGCATCATCACGGCGCTGACGGCGGCCGCCGTGCGCTACGGCAACTACGACCGCGCCTGCTATGCCCGCTGGAACCCGGAGACGAACGTGCTGGTGCTGCGCAGCAAGGCCGACGCCTCGTCGCGCCGGCTGCAGGCCGACACCATGGTGCCCCTGCCCGAGGAGGCGGCGGGCCTGCGGCAGGCCCTGCGCGACGAACGCCCGGTGCACCTGCTGGCCGCCCTCGGCGAGGGTGCTGGGCTGCTCGGCACGCTCGGCGTCGACGAACTGCTCGCGGTGCCGATGAACCGCGACTTCGCGGTGCCGGCATTCCTGCTGCTGGACCGTTCGGTCACCATGGCGCCGATCGACCAGGATCGCGACCTCAGCCTGGCGACGACGCTCGGCCTGACCGGCACGCTGCTGAACGAGAACCTGCTGCTGCGCCGCCGGCGCCAGCGCGCCCAGAAGTTCGCGGTGATCGACCCGTTGACGCGGCTCTACAACCGGCGCATGGGCATCGCCGCGCTGGAGCGGGAGATCGCCCGCACCGAGCGCTCGGGCCAGCCGCTGACCGTGTTGATGTGCGACCTCGACCACTTCAAGGTGCTGAACGACACGTTCGGCCACCTGCAGGGCGACGTGGCGCTGCGCGCCACCGCCGACGTGTTGCGCCGCACGCTGCGCCGCGGCGACGTGATCTGCCGGTTCGGGGGCGAGGAGTTCCTGGTCGTGCTGGCGGACACCGCCCCGGACGACGCCGCGGTGCTGGCGGCCCGCCTGTTCGTCGCCGTCGAGGCAGCCGGCAACGACATCGCCTTGCCGATCACCGTGTCGATCGGCCTGACCAGCTACCGGGCGGGCGATCGACCCGAGGACCTGCTGCACCGGGCCGACGGGGCGCTCTACGCCAGCAAGGACCACGGCCGAAACCGCTTCTCGGCCGACATCGACGACATGCCGGCCCCACGGGCCTGAGCGGCCCGGCGGGTTTGCGCAGCGACGAATCCCGCCGGCCGGGAAGTCGACGTTCCTGCCCGCCGCCCTTGGCCGTATGCTCTCGGACCTCGTGCCGAGTCAGTCCGCCGCCCATCCGACCCCCCTGGCCGCGCTGCCGAGCGCTGCCGCCGAAGACCCCTACCCAGCCGGTTTCTTGGCTGCCGACCTGGTGCCACCGGGAGGTGACCTGCCGGACCTGTGGCTCGGTCTCGGCGTGCTGGCCGGTGCCGGCCTCGCCGCGTTCGGCTCGCTCGCGACCGCCAGCCTGGTCGGCTACTCGCCGAGCCGCTTCGGCGAACTGCTGGCCCAGCGCGGCCGGCCCGAATGCGCCGACGAGCTCGACCGCCGGGACAGCGAATACCTGGTCGTCGCCACCCTCTACTCGGCGGCTGGCTGGATCCTGGCCCTGATCTGCCTGACCAAGGCGACCCGCCCGGAGCTGCTGCCCTGGGCCCTGTTCGGCTTCGTCGGTGCGATGGTGCTGATCGCCGGCAGCCTGCCGGCGGCGATCGCCCAGGTCCGCGCCGAACGCACCGTGCTCGCGGTGCTCCCGGCCCTGCGCGGCCCGTGGTGGCTGTTGCGTTGGCCGTTGGTGCTACCGCTGATGCTGGTGACCCGCCTGCTGCTGAAGGCCTTCGGCCTGCAGCGCACGAAGCCGGCCGACGCCGCCGAGGTCAAGGAACAGGTGATGGCGGCGGTCGCCGACAGCGTCGAGGACGAAGCGCTGCCGCCCGCCGAGCGCACCTGGATCGGCAACATCGTCGGCCTGCGCGACCTGCAGGTGTCGACGCTGATGACGCCGCGCCCGGACGTGATCGCGTTCCCGGAGTCGCTGACGCTGGGCGAAGCGGTGCAGCAGGCCCTCGTGCACGGCTTCAGTCGCTACCCGGTCTACCGCGACCGCATCGACGAGATCGTCGGCGTCTTCAACGTGAAGGACGCGCTGGCGCTGGCCTCCGGCACCACCGATCGCAGCACCCCGGTCCGTTCGATGCTGCGGCCGCCGCTGTTCGTGCCGGAGACCACCGGGGCAGCCCAGCTGCTGCGCCAGTTCCAGGCCGGCAACCAGCACATGGCGGTCGTGATCGACGAGTACGGCGTCACCGTCGGCATCGTCACCGTCGAGGACGTGGTCGAGCAGATCGTCGGCGACATCGGCGACGAGTACGACTCGCCGAACGCGGCCGACGAACCGGCCGGCGTGCGCGTGGTCGAGCCGGGGCGCGTGGTCGAACTGCCGGCCCGCACCGAGGTGGCGAAGGTCAACGAGCTGCTCGGCACCGAGCTGCCGGAGAGCGGCGACTGGGAGACCATCGCCGGGCTCGTGCTGGCGCGGCTCAACCACATCCCGACCGTCGACGAAGTGGTGGTCGTCGACAACGTCGAATTCCGCGTGCTGGCCGCCGACGACCGCCGCGTGCTGCAACTGCGCGCGACCCTGCTGACTCCGGCCGAGGCCGAGGACGCCGGGTGAACGGGCCGGCCGGGGCCTCGCCGACCACGGCCGGCAAGCGCGGCCGTGCCTCCTTGCAACTGACCGCGATCGTGCTGCGCCGCAGCGACTTCCGCGAGAGCAGCCGGATCGTCACCTGCCTCAGCCGCGAGCACGGCCGGCTGGTCGGCCTGGCGAAGGGTGCGCATCGACCGGACTCGCCGTTCCTCGGCCGGCTCGACTTCCTCAACGAGGTGCGGGCGACGTTCTCCCAGGACCGCGGCGGCCTGCGGCTGCTCGAACGCGTCGAACTGCAGCGCGAACGGCGCGAGCTGCGCGAGCCCCGGCGGTTCCTGGCGGCGAGCCATCTCGCCCAGCTCAGCGACTTCGCGCTGCCCGACGACCGCGCCGACCCGGCGTTCTTCGACCTGCTGCAGGGCGGCCTCAACCTGCTCGAGCGCTGCCCGCTGCCGACCATCCCGCAGGTCGTGCTCGGCCTCGAACTGCGGCACCTCGAACTGCTCGGCGCCTTGCCCGACCTGCGGCATTGCACCGTGTGCGACCAGCCGCTCGGCGAGCTCGCCCACCGGATCGACGACTCCCCCGGCCTCGTCTGCCGCGACCATGCTCCGCCGCCGCGCGAAGCCGTCGGCAAGGAGGCGCTGGCCACGCTGCGCACGCTGCAGGCGACCCCGGGCCGGCAATGGCCCGAGCTCGTCCTGCCCGGCTGGCGCCGAGCGGCCCCCTGGCCGGCCCGCTGGCTCGCCGCGGCGATCGACCTGCGGCCGCGGCTGCGGCCGATGGTGTTCGCGAGCTCGTCATGAGCGACGCGAAAATCCCTCGCAGCCGAACGGGACGCCGACGAACATCGCCAACGATGCCGAGCCTCCGCCCGACCACGCCGATCCTGCTGCTGCTGGCGGCTGCGTGCGCCACCACCTTGGTGCCCGGCCCGGAAGCCGAGCGCGCGATCGCCCGTGCCGAAGCGGCGGCCCTGGCCAGCGACTGGGACGAGATCGACCGGCTGCTGGTTGGTCTCGACGGCGAAGCCTGCCCCCGTCGCCTGCGCGACCGGCGCGACCTGGCGCGGGCCCGGGCCCACTTCGGCCGCGGCGACCTGTGGGACGCCTACCAGGTGCTCGAACGGTTCGTCGACGACCACCCGCACAGCGACCTGCGGCCGCAGGTCGGCGAGCTGGTCTGGCAGATCGGCGTCACGCTGGCGGAGAGCGACGGCGGGTTCCTGTTCTTCTGGTCGGATCGCCGGGCCGGCCGCACCGCCCTCGAGCACCTGATCACGCGCCACCCCGATTCGCCGCACGGTGCCGACGCGCTGCGCCTGCTCGGCGACATGGCGTTCGACGACGAGGACTACCCGCTGGCGCAGCTGCGCTACCGCGACCTGATGCTGAACCACCCCGACGGCGAGTGGTTCGTGCACGCGCAGTTCCGCTTCGCGATGAGCATCGTGCTGAGCCTCGAAGGTCCCGACTACGACCTCGACCGCATGGAGCATGCGACCCGCGAGCTGCGCCAGTTCCTGGCGACCCGGCCCGAACACCCACGCGCCGTCGCCGAGGCCGAACAGGCGCTGGCCCAGATCACCGAGTGGCGGGCCGATCGGCACCTGCGCATCGCGGCGTTCTACCGGCGCGTCGGCAACGAGCTCGGCTACCGGCAGCACCTCGAGGTCGCCGCCGGCCCGGACTTCGACGGCACCACGTTCCAGGCCGAGGCGAAGCAGGCGCTCGCCGAACTCACTCACCCGACGGCCCCCGGAGCCAGGCCATGACGCGCCCGACGCTCGTTCCGTTCGCCCTGATGCTGGGCCTGGTGCCGACCTCGTGCGGCTACACCATCGGCCAGGGCCTCGCCTCCCGCGGCGTGCGCACCGTGTCGCTCGACGTGGTGGCCAACGACACCTACCGCCAGCGCCTCGAGGTCGAACTGGGCCAGGCGCTCGCGCGCGAGCTGCCGGTGTCGACCGACCTCGTGCTGGCCGACCGTCGCCACGCCGACGCGATCCTGCAGGTCGTGTTCCGCACCGCGAACGAGAGCACGCTGGTGCTCGGCGGCTTCGACGCACCCGTGCGCGAAGGCGCGTTCGAAGGCCGCGTGCTGGTGCGCCTCGTGCGCCGCGACGGTTCGCTGGTGCTCGAACGTTCGGTGCTCGACCGCACCGAGTTCCGCTCGCCGATCGGCGAGGACCTGACCACGGCCCGTCAGGAACTGGTCGAGGACCTCGCCCGCAAGATCGCACTGTCGCTGACCGACGACCTCTGACCACGACTCCGACCGAGACTCCCGCCATGTCCACCCCCGCCGCTTCGACCCCGCCGCTCGTCGGCGTGATCATGGGTTCGCGTTCCGACTGGGAGACCATGCAGCACGCCAGTGCCGTGCTGACCGAACTGGGCGTGCCGCACGAGTGCCGGATCGTCTCCGCGCACCGCACGCCCGACTGGCTGATGGACTACGCGAAGACCGCCGAGGGCCGCGGCCTGCGCGCGATCGTCGCCGGAGCAGGCGGCGCCGCCCACCTGCCGGGCATGGTGGCCAGCAAGACCTGGGTGCCGGTGCTCGGCGTGCCGATCGAGAACGGGGCGCTACGCGGCATGGACGCACTGCTGTCGATCGTGCAGATGCCCGGCGGCGTGCCGGTCGGCACGCTCGCGATCGGCAAAGCAGGCGCGATCAACGCGGCCCTGCTGGCGGCGGCAATCCTGGCGCCGAGCCACCCGGCGATCCGCACGGCGTTGCACGCGCGCCGCCAGCGCGTCACCGACGAGGTGCTCGCCGATCGCGACCCGACGGTCGAACGGAGTTCGCAGGAGCGGCGCGGATGACGATCGCCATCCTCGGCGGCGGGCAACTGGCGCGCATGCTGGTGCTGGCGGGTACACCGCTCGGCCTGCGCTTCCGTTGCCTCGATCCGAGCCCCGACGCGGTCGCCGGCCACGTCTGCGAACACATCGTGGCCCCGTTCGACGACGAAGCGGGCCTGTCGCAGCTCGTGCGCGGCGCCAGCGTGGTGACGTTCGAGTTCGAGAACGTGCCGGCCGCCGTCACCGAGCTGCTGCAGCGCCTCGTGCCGGTGCGGCCGCATCCGCGCGCGCTGGCGATCGGGCAGGACCGGCTGTTCGAGAAGCAGCTGTTCCAGCGCCTGGGCATGGCGGTGCCCGAGTACCGGATCGCCGGCACCCTCGCCGAACTGCGGACCGCGGTCGCCGAGGTCTCTGCACCGTGCATCGTGAAGACGCGGCGCCTGGGCTACGACGGCCGCGGCCAGGCGCGGCTCCGGCCGGGCCCGGACCTCGACGCGGCGATCGCGCGCGCCCACCACGAGCTCACGGCGGACAATGCGAGCGGCCTGATCGTCGAGCGGTTCGTACCGTTCGTGCGCGAGCTGTCGGTGCTGGCGACCCGCTCGCTGCACGGCGACATCGTGGTCTACCCGCTGGTCGAGAACGTGCACGAAGGCGGCATCCTGCGGCAGAGCCGTGCGCCGGCACCGGACCTGTCGCCGGCGCTGCAGCAGGCGGCCGTGCAGTTCGTGCAGGCGCTGCTGCGGGACCTCGACTACGTCGGCACGCTCGCGGTCGAACTGTTCGACCTCGGCGGCTCGCTGGTCGCCAACGAGATGGCGCCGCGGGTGCACAACTCCGGCCACTGGACGATCGAGGGCAGCGTCTGCTCGCAGTTCGAGAACCACGTGCGCGCGGTCGCGGGGCTGCCGCTCGGCAGCGTCGCGATGGCCGGCGGCGGTGTCGCCACGATGCGCAACTGCATCGGCACGATGCCGGCGCGCGAGGCGCTGCTGGCGCTCGGCGGAGTGCACACGCACTGCTACGGCAAGGCGAGCCGAGCCAACCGCAAGGTCGGCCACCTGACGGTCGTCGGCCAGCAGCGCGGCGAGGTCGATGCGCTGGCGGCGCAAGCGATGGCGCTACCGCCCGCCCGCGGCGAATGGTGACGCAGCCGCGCGCGACCGCGACCGGCTAGCGGCGGTCGGCGCGCACCCAGGCCTTGTGGATCGTCACCGGGCCGTTCGTGGCCCCGTTCGGCGACCCCGCCTCGGCCAGCTTCGTCAGCGTCGCGAAGCTGTCGTCGCCGACCAGTTCGCCCCACACCGTGTGCTTGCCGTCGAGGTGCGGCGTCGGCGCGAACGTCAGGAAGAACTGCGAGCCGTCGGTGCCAGGGCCGCGGTGGGCCATGCTGAGGATGCCCGGCCGATCGTGCTTGCAGCCTCCACCGAACTCGCCGCCGAACGAGTAGCCGGGACCACCGCTGCCGACTCCCAGCGGACAACCACCCTGCGCCATGAAGCCCGGGATGATCCGGTGGAAGGTGAGCCCGTCGTAGAAGCCCGCCTTGTTCAGCATCACGCAGCTCGTCACGTGCATCGGTGCGGTGTCGGCGTGCAGCCGGATGCGCAGTGGCCCGTGCGAGGTGTCGAGCATCCACCAGTACTCGTAGGCCGGATCGAACACCTGCTGCGGCGGGAACGGCATCGACAGGCGCCACTCGGCATCGCTCTTGTCGATCTTCTTGCCGGCGAGGAACGCGTCGATTGCCACGAAGGCCGCCGGCTCGCCGGGCTTCGGCTTCGCGACCGCGACCTCGACGGGCGGCTCGGTCGGCACCGGTGGGGTCGCGGCCGCGGTCGCGACGGGCTTCGCCGGTGCGGTGGACTGGTCGGTCTCGGCAGGTCGGGCCGAGGCCGGGGCCGGGGCGCCGCCGCACCCAGCGGCGAGCAAGGCGAACGACGCGATCACGAAGAAGTGGCGCATGCAGGATCCAGGGGTTCGGGGTCCAGGTCGGCGGGGCTCAGCCCTTCTTCACGGCGCTGACGGTCGCCTTCTTGATCAGCGGCGGGTTGACCACCGGGCCGTTCGGCGAGCCGAGCTTCTCGAGCGCCTTCACCGCCTCCATGCCTTCCACCACTTCGCCCCAGACGGTGTGCTTGTTGTCGAGGTGCGGGGTCGGCGCGAACGTCAGGAAGAACTGCGAGCCGTCGGTACCGGCCCCGGCGTGGGCCATGCTCAGGATGCCCGGACGGTCGTGCTTGCGGCCGCCCTGGAACTCACCGCCGAACTTGTAGCCCGGCCCGCCGCTGCCGGTGCCGAGTGGATCGCCACCCTGCGCCATGAAGCCCGGGATGATGCGGTGGAAGTTCAGGCCGTCGTAGAAGCCGAGCCGCGTCAGGAAGAAGCAGCTCGAGACGTGGATCGGCGCCGTGTCGGCGAACAGCTTGATCTTGATCACGCCGACCGCCGTGTCGAGGTTCCAGAAGTAGTCCGTCTGCGCGTCGAAGCGCAGCTTCGGCGGCATGCGCAGCGTGGTGCGCCAGTCGGGGGCACTCTTGTTGACGTTGGCACTGGTGATGTACGCGTCGACCTCGGCGATCGGATCGGCCGGCCCCTCGGGAGCCTTCGGCTTCTCCGCCTCGGCGGGCGTCTGCTTCGGTTCGCTGGGGACGTTCGTGCCGCCGTTGCCGCAGGCGGCCAGGGTCATCAGGGCGACGAGGCCAAGGATTCGCATCGGGGTGTTCATGGGGCGGCGGATGATACGGCGGCGTGCGCCCGCTGCGAACGGTGCCGTGCGCCCGGTCGACGAACCGGTCAGCGACCGACGGCGCGCAACACGGCCCGCTGGGCCGACACTTCCCGGATCGTCCGCACGCCGGATCCCGTCGGCACGCCCGCATCGGGGTGCCACGCCAGGAGCGAGAACTCGAGGCCGCCGGCGACGGCGCGGTAGCGCACGACCAGGGTCTGCTCCGGCACCTCGAACACGGTCGTCAGTTCGCCCGCGTCGACATGGCCGGTCAGCTCCACGCCGTTCCGCTCGTCGATGCGGCAGAGCCCGAACTCGACGTGGTCGAGGCGCAGCCGGTAGTCGCGCACCTGCTCGCGCTCGCCGCTGCCGTAGCGCAGCGTCCAGGTCCACACCGCCGGGTCGTCGGTCGGCAGCACGTCGAGGCCCATCGGCACCCGCTGCTCGCCCTGGGCGGTGAGCATGCGCAGCTCACCGCGGAACGAGCCGAGGAACGGCGCGAACACGCCCGCCTTGGCGGCCGCCGCCGGCAGCGCAGGGTCGGCGCTCGGCCCGGGACCGTCGCGGGTGGCCTCCGGCGCAGCCGAGCAACCGACGAGCAGCACGGTCGCGAGCCAGGGCGCCACCGCCACCACGCGCGTGCGGGTGGAGCGCACGGCTGCGGAGAGACCGTTCACGGCGCCTTCCGCCGATGCAGCCGGGCGACGCGCACGCGGCGCGGCGAGGCTTCGACCACTTCGAGCGAGTCGCCGTCGGGCAGAGCGAACGTCTCGCCGGCGGTCGGCACACGATCGCCCGCCAGTTCGACCAGCAACCCCGCGACCGTGCGCGCTTCGCCGCGTTCGTCGAGCCGCAGCTCGAGTTCGCGGTCCAGTTCGCGCAGCGGCACGCTGCCGAGCAGGCGCCAGCGCCCCGGGCCTTCGGCCTGGATCGGCCGCGGCGGCGCTTCGTCGTGCTCGTGGAAGATCTCGCCGACCAGTTCCTCGACCAGGTCCTCGAGCGTCACCAGCCCGGCGGTGCCGCCGTCCTCCTCGACGACGATCGCGAGGTGCAGCCGCCGCTGCTGCAGTTCGCGCAGCGCCCGTTCCGCGGGCATCGACTCCGGCACGAAGAACGGCGCCCGACGCAGGGCCGGGATCGCCAGGTCCTGGCCGTCCCACAGGCGCTGCAGCACGTCCTCGCGCAGCACGTAGCCGGTGATCTCGTCGATCGAGCCCGCGAACACCGGCACGCGGCGGTGGCCGTGCTGCAGCATCGCGGTGCGCAGTTCCGCGGGCCCGGCCGACTCGGGCAGCGCCCGCAGGAACCGGCGCGGCACCATCACGTCGCCGACCGTCAGGCTCGAGAACTCGAGCGCGCGACTGACCAGCCGTTCGGTCGACGCGTCGATGCCGCCGCCGGTCTTCGCCTCCTCGACCAGGTGCTCGAGGTCCTCGCGGGTCAGCTTGCCCTCCACGAAGTTGGTGCGGTCGCCGAACAGCCGCAGCACCAGGTTGGAACTGGTGGACAGCAGCCAGACGATCGGCCGGGCCAGCTGACCGAGCAGCCCCATCGGCCGCGCCACCAGCAGCGCGTAGCGGTCGGCGAAGCGCAGCGCCAACGACTTCGGCACCAGTTCGCCGAACACGACCGACAGGTAGGTGACGAGCGCCACGACCAGCGCGAACGCCAGTTCGCCGGCGGCGTCGCCGCAGCCGAGCTCGCGCAGCCACGGCTCGAGGCTCGCCGCCAGGGTCGAACCGCCATAGGCGCCCGCGAACGCCCCGACCAGGGTGATGCCGATCTGCACCGTCGCGAGGAAGCGCTCGGGCTGCTGGCGCAGGCGCAGCGCCGCCCGCGCGCGCGGGCTGCCGGCAGCAGCGGCTTGCTCGAGGCGGCCGCGGCGCGCAGTGACGATCGCCATCTCGGCCCCGGCCAGCACGCCGCCGAGCAACACCAGCCCGAGGATCAGCAGCAGTTCGAGCACGCGACGCTCAGCCGTCCCGGCGCGGTTCCCGGCGACCCGACTCGAGGCGCTGCACGATCGCCGAGCCCGGCGCCCCCTGACCGAGCTGGCCCTGACCGAGCAGACCCTGACCGACGAGGCCCAGTCCGTCCTGCGGCAGGCCGACGTCCAGCCAGTGCAGGATGCGGGCGACCCGGTGGAAGTACTGGTGGTGCTGCATCACTTCTGCATGGCCGGTCGCGGCGATCCGGCGACGCTCCTCGTCGCGCGGCAGCCAGTGCTCGATCTGCTCGATCGCTTCGTCCTCGTCGCGGTACCAGACCAGGTGCTCACCATCGCGGAACACGTTCTCGAGCTTCGGCACGTAGTGCGTCAGGTGGAACGCGCCGCACGCCAGCGTCAGGAACGTGCGGTTGCTGAAGTAGTAGCTGTCGTCGTTGACCTCGTTGAGGCCGAGCACGATGCGCGAGGTGGCACAGATGCGCGCATAGCGACGGTTGTCGACCGGCGGCTGGGTGCGCAGGTCGCCGGTCACGTGCCGCCAGCGGTCCCAGTGCATGCCGAACACCTCGGTGTCGAAGCGGCGGCCGATGCTGGCCAGGAACTCGGCGCGCTGGCCACGCCGGCCGGGCCCGCCGATGAACGCGACGTCGCGCTCGAACGGCTGGTTCGGCGCCGCCCGATGGAAGCGCGGCGAGAAGCCGCTCATCAGGAACGCCATGTTGTCGAGCCCACGCTCGCGCAGCCAGTCGAAGCGCGACGGGTTGCTCATGCAGACCAGGTCGGCCTGCGCGAAGTAGTCGACGATCGAGCCGTCGAGCGATTCGAGCGCCTCCTCGCACCAGATCACGAGGCGCGCCGTCTGCCGGAACTCGGACGCGAGCAGCAGCGGCAGGTCGCGGAAGAACACGAACACGGTGTCCGGGCGGAAGCGGCGGAACTCGGCGCGCGCCAGCCGATTGGCCAGCGACTGGCCGAACCAGCGCCGCAGCGTCACCATGTTGCGCCAGCGGACCTCGACACCGTGCCGTTCGAGTGCGTCGACCAGGGCACCGGTGCAGCGCGTGCGCGACATGCTCTTGCCGAAGAACATGACCTTGCGCACCGGCCCGAGCCGTTCGACGAGCCGCTGCGGCATCATCGAGGGCAACACCAGGGCAGGCTCGTGCCCGTCGCCACGTCGGGCCGACGGCATGTCCCCTCCGGTGGTGTCCGGCTCATTCCCGTTCACGGGTTCTCCGCAGGTCCGCAGGATGTCGTCACCGCTGGCGGCCTTGCGACCGCCCCATGCCAACCGTCCAGTGCCTCCTGCACTGCCGCTTCGAGCCGGTTGGCATCCAGTGCGGGCGGAACATACAAGGCGCAGCGCCCGCCTAGCCACCACCACTTCTGGAACAACGCACGGAAATCGGGGGCTGGCCGGCTCGCCTGCTGCAGGGCGCAGCAGCCGATCCAGGCGCGGCGCAGCTCCGGCCCGCCCCACACCCAGCGCCCGGGGCCGAGTTCGCCGCGGCGGCGGAACTCGCGCCCGTTCCAGCAGAGCCGCCACGTGTAGCCGGTGCTCTCGGTGAGGCAGCGATGCGCGCGCGAACGCTGATGACGCAGCCGTTCGGCGTGACGCTGCCCGACGACCCAGCGCGCTTCGGCCGCATCCAGCACGAGCCCTCCTGCGCCAAGGGCGTCGAGCAGCTCGGGCTCGCTCGCCGCTTCGTCGCGCACCAACCGCGCCGCAGCGCGCAGCCGGGCCGTGGGCGCGCCAGCACTCGCCGATCGGCGCGCCGACTGCAGGTCGAGCACCGCGAGGCGACCGTCGGCGAGGCGCACGAAGTTGCCGGTGTGCAGGTCGTGGTGCTCGACGCCGAGCCGAAGGAGCTGGGCCGCGAGCCTTGCTTCGTCGGCGAGGCGAGCCGCCGGCGCCGCGGTCTCCTCGACCACCGGCAGGGCCCGCAGCACCAGCAGCGAACGCCATGGCAGGCCGAACCGCCGCGCCGTGCGCACGTCGACGACCTCGGGGCAAGGCACGCCGGCGGCCGTGAGCAGGCGCAGCATCGCCGCCTCGTGGGCGCCCGGCAGCGCGCGCAGCAGGTAGCGCAGCCGGTCCTTGCCGCGCGGGAACGTCATCGCCTTCACGTAGACCGGTCCCGACGGCAGCTCGCCGCGGTGCACGGTGCGCACGAGGCGCCCCTGCACGAGCGACAGCTGGTCCGGCAGCCGGCCGGTGCCGACGAACGTCTGCCACCAGGCGTCGAGCACGGCCCGGTCGGCGGCCCCCGGGGCGAGGGCGCCAGCAACCGTCACCGCCGCACCTCGGCGGTCGCCAGCAGTTCGGCATACAGCGCCGCGGTGCGCTGCGCGGCGCGCTGCGGATCCATGTCGAGGGTCGCCCGCCGCAACGCCGCGGCACCGACCCGCCGCCGCAGCCCTTCGTCGCGCAGCAGGGCCAGCAGCGCCACCGACAGCGCCGCCGGCGTGTCGCCGACCGCGAAGCCCGGCACTTCGCCCGGCCGGACCGTCGCGACCAGTTCGGGCAGGATCCCGGCCCGGGTGCACACGACCGGCACACCGAACGCCATCGCGTCGCAGACCGCGCGGCAGGTGCCGTCGCTGCCGGGCACCAGGAACAGGAACACGTCGAGCGCGCGCAGCGCCGCTTCGTAGTCGGCGCCCTTCTGGTAGCCCGGCAGGATCACGTGGTCCTGCAGCCGCCGCGCGGCGACCGGCTCGGTGACCAGCGTGCGGGTGTCTGCTTCGTTGCCGCGGCCGAGCAGCACGAAGCGCACCTGCGGCAGTTCGTCGACCACGGCGCGCGCGGTGTCCCACAGCAGCTCGAACCGGCGGTGCGGCTGGATGCGCGCGGTGATGCCGACCAGCAGCTCGCCGGTGCCGAGCCCGAAGCGCGCGCGCGCGTTCTCGCCGTCCTGCCGCCGCGGCTCGGTGACCGGCTCCTGCAGCAGCACGCGTTCCCGCCGCAGTCCGAAGCGCGCGACCACGCCGTCCTGCGCCAGCACCGTCGGCGCCAGCACGGCGGCGGTGCGGCGGAACGCGAAGCGCTCGCGGAAGCCGGCCTTCGGCGGCTCCGGGTCGTAGAGGCTGCGCACCAGCACCGGCGGAGCCGGCAGCTTGCGCACCGCCAACGCGGCGATCAGGTGGTCGGCCCCCTGGTGGCAATGCAGCAGGGCGATGCGATCGCGCACGATCAGCCGCCGCAGGGCCTTCACGTCGCGCAACAGCGACGGCACGTGGAAGTGCTTGCGCAGTTCGAGGCCGGTCACCACCGGCAGACCGACCCGCGCCAGTTCCTCGGCGACCCGGTGTTCGCCGCCGCGGTGCACGAACGAGCCCTGCGCGAACGTCACGTCGAGGCCGAGCCCACGCAGCTGGGCGGCGGCGCGGATCGCCGGATCGGCGGGCCCGGTCCACTTGTAGTTGGCGAACAGGTGCAGGATGCGGGCGTCGGCGAGCTTCACGACGAGGCTCCGTGGTTCGACGAGACTTCGCGCGGCCGGCGCTGCCGCGGCAGCCGGTACAGGCGCCAGTACTTCTTCCAGTCGGTGTAGGCGGCCAGCGTCGCGATCGCGAGGCCGCGCCAGCCGTCGAGGAAGCCGCGCTTCACCAGGAGGCTCTTCACGAACACCGCCGGCGGCCGGACCAGCAGGTCGAACGGATTGGTGCGGCGGCCCTCGTCGGCGAGGGCCTGCGCGGCGATCCTGGTGAACGAGTCGATGGTGCGCAGGTGGTGCCAGATGTCGCGGTAGCTGAGATGCTCGATGCCGGGCTCGAGTCGTTCGCAGCGCGCGCCCTCGGCGAGCTCGACGTGGTCGTGTGGGTTGCGCCCGCCCCAGCGCGCGCGCCGTCGGTCGAACAGGCGGATCTTGCGATCGGGCACGAACAGGCCGTGCTTGCTGATGCGCCCGAGGTAGTGGTTGTGGCGCGGCATCTCGTAGGCGTCGGCGGCGAGGCCCGCCGCAGCCTTCTCGCGGACCAGCGCCGCCAGTTCGGGCGTGCAGCGTTCGTCGGCGTCGAGGCAGAACACGAAGTCGTGCCGCGCCTGCTCGACGGCGAACTGCTTCTGCTCGCGGTGGCCCGGGAACGGTGCGTTGACCAGCACGCGCGCCCCGAGCCCGGCCGCCAGTTCGAGCGTGCCGTCGGTGCTGCCGCTGTCGACCACGACGACCTCGTCGCAGAACGCCAGCGAGCGCACGCAGTCGACGATGCGGTCGGCCTCCTGGTAGCAGATCACGCAACCGCTGATCGCCGTCCGCGAGCTAGCCACCGGCCGCCTCCGCGCCGCCGGTCGCGGGGCGCTCGTCCGAGTCGTCCGGTTCGCCGTCGTCCGCACGATCCCGCGCCATCGACCGTTGGATGCGCTGCAAGGACTCCTGGATCTCGATCAGCCGCCGGCCCCAGTCCTGCAGGCGCCCGTCCTGCTCGACCGCACTCGCCGCGGCGCGCATCACGCGATGCCGTTCGTCGGCCGACAGGCCGAGCTTCTCGTGCAGCAGGTACTGGTTGCTGTAGCCGAGCACCTGGTTCCAGCGCAGCAGCTCGAGCACCTGGGCGAGCAGTTCGCACAGCTGCAGCTCCGCGTCGGTCAGGCCGAGCGAGCGGGCCTTCTGCTTGCGGCGGCGGTTCGAGGTCACGCGCGGTGGAGAGGCTGGGCGGAAAACGCGCGCGGCGGGCCAGGCCCGCCGCGGCTAGCGTCCATCGGAACCGGTCGGATCAGGCCTTGGCGAGGTTCTGGTTGGCGAAGTCCCAGTTCACCAGGTGGTCGAGGAACGTCTTGATGTAGTCCGGACGGCGGTTCTGGAAGTCGAGGTAGTAGGCGTGCTCCCAGACGTCCATCGTGAGCAGCGGCGTGCAGCCGGCCACGGTCAGCGGCGTCTCGGCGTTCGGGGTCTTGGTGACCTCGAGCTTGCCGCCCTTCAGCACGAGCCACGCCCAGCCGCTGCCGAACTGCGTCGCACCGGCCTGGCTGAACAGCTCAACGAACTTGGCGTAGCCGCCGAGGTCGGTGTCGATCTTCGTGGCGATGGCGCCAGTCGGCTTGCCGCCGCCCTTCGGCTTCATCGACTGCCAGTAGAAGGTGTGGTTCCACACCTGGGCGGCGTTGTTGAAGATGCCGGCCTTGTCGGCCTTGCCGGCGGTCGCCTTGACGATCTCGACCAACGACTTGCTGGCGAACTCGGTGCCTTCGATCAGCTTGTTGCCGTTGGTGACGTAGGCCTGGTGGTGCTTGCCGTGGTGGATCTGCAGCGTCTGCGCGTTGATGTGCGGGGCGAGGGCGTCGTGGCTGTAGGGAAGCGGAGGCAGTTCGATGGCCATGGGGTGTCGTTCGATCGGGTGGGAATGGTGTCGCGGCCCACGTGGACGCGCGATGCCGGGACGATACGCCTCCGGCGTCGGCCCGCACGCGAAACCTGCAGTGCGGCCGCAACCGCCCCGCTACCGTCTGCCCCGATGAACGCTCCCGCCGAGGCGTCCCTGCCGGGTGTGCACCAGCTGCTGCAGACGATCGCGCGCCTGCGGGCGCCCGACGGCTGTCCGTGGGATCGCAAGCAGACCACGGCGAGCATGGCGCACCACCTGCTCGAAGAGGCCTTCGAGGCCGCCGAAGCGCTGCGGCGCGGCGACGAGGTCCACGCGCAGGAAGAGCTCGGCGACGTGCTGGTCAACGTCGCGATGCTGCGCCAGATCGCCCACGAAGCGGGCGCGCCGTCGTTCGACGCGGTCGCCGGTGCCGCCGCGGCGAAGCTGGTGCGGCGCCACCCGCACGTGTTCTCGGACCAGCAGGCAGCGAGCGCCGAGCTCGCGTTCGGCCGCTGGGAGGAACAGAAGCAGCAGGAGAAGGCGGCCGCCGCCGCCGCGCGCGGCGACGACACCGACCGCAGCGTGCTGTCCGGCGTGCCAGCGGCGATGCCAGCCCTGCTGCGCGCGTTCCGGATCGGCCAGAAGGCGGCGAAGGCGGGCTTCGACTGGCCCGACCCGACCGGCCCACGCGCCAAGGTCGACGAAGAGCTGCGCGAACTCGACCAGGCGCTCGCTCGCGGGGAACTGGCGGCGATCACCGACGAACTCGGCGACGTGCTGTTCAGCCTGTGCAACCTGGCGCGCCACGCCGGGGTCGATCCGGAGACGGCGCTCGCCGGCACGATCGACAAGTTCCAGCGGCGCTTCCAGGCGGTCGAACGCGAGTTCGGGTTCCAGCTGGCCGGGCGGTCGCTCGAGGAGATGGATGCGGCGTGGAACCGGGCGAAGGCGAGCGAGCGGCGATCCTGACGGACCGCACGGACCCAGGGCCCGACAGCAGGAAATCCCCGCCCCGCCGGCGACCCGAAGTCGCTCGTCGGGCATGTCCCCCACTCCCGCTTCGTTCGTCCCACGCCGTCGCCACACTCGCCGCCTCGCCGCGGCGTGCCTCGCCACCCTGGCCCTCGCGGCCAGCACCGACACCCTTCGCGCCCAGTCCTGGACCCAGTGGCCGACCTCGAGCGGCGGCAACGGGCACTGGTATCTCGCCGTGCGCTGCCCCGGCGGCATCCGTTGGGCCGAGGCGAACACGAAAGCCCAGGCCCTCGGCGGGCATCTGGCGACGATCACGTCCGCGGCGGAGAACGCGTTCGTCTACTCGCTGGTCGTCGATCCGATTTTCTGGCAGACCTTGCCCAACCCAGTTCGAACTCGCGGGCCGTGGCTCGGAGGCTTCCAGCCGGCAGGAAGCGTCGAGCCCCTCGGCAGCTGGTCCTGGGTCACGGGTGAGTCGTGGGGCTACACGCACTGGGCACCAGGGGAGCCAAACCAGGCCCAAGGCAACCAAGAGGACCACCTGCACTTCTACGCTGCTGGCACGGTGGCCCAACCCACCTGGAACGACCTGCGGCAGAACCAGTTCGTCCCCGGCTTCGTCGTCGAGTCGCCGAACCCACCACTCGCCAGCTACCAACCTCTCGGCACCGGTTGCGCTTCCACCGGCCAGCCGCCGACGCTGCTGCCCGCCACGCCAGGGCTCGACCTGCCGCGCGTCGGCAGCACCTCGCTGGTCCGGATCGGCGACCTGCCTGTCGGCACCAGCCTCGTCGCGTTGGCCATCGGGCGCACCAACCGCTACGCGGACCTCGGCGGGGCGCCGACGCCGCTGCCGACCAGCCTCGACTTCGCCGGCTGGCCGGCCTGCACGCTGCAGGTCGACCCGCAAGTCGTGCTCACGGCCGCGACCTCGGGTCCGACCGTCGACCATGCGGTGAGCATCCCGCCGGTCGTCAGCCTGATCGGCGAGTCATTCTTCCTGCAGGCCGCAGCGCTGACCGCTTCGGATGCCGTGGTGTCGGCTTCGCTCGCTGGGTTCGTCGGGCCGTGAACCAAGAGGCGCGGCGACGACCGGCCGCCGGTCTGCCGTCGGACCGCCGACGCGCGGCGTCGATCCGCCGCCAGGTCGGCCCGCGACCGCGAACCCTGGAGCTGATCCGATCGCTCCCCCGGCCGCAGACTGCCTGATGGCCAAGTTCGTAGAAGCCTGCCTTACAGAGAGTTCCGAACCAGGCCTGCACGATCGGCCGGAAGATTTGGGCGCGCCCCACGCCCCGCACTCCGCACGGCACGGAGCGTGCACTTCTCCATCGGTGGAAAAGTACGAGCTGGGCGTGGGCCCAGTGGCAGGGATGGGCTCCGGTGTGGGGTGGTGCCTCGCCGGAGCCCGCTTTTTTTCCCCGGCAGGTGACGACCGGCGCAGCTCGCCGACGACCCACACCGCGATCGCCCTCTCGATCGCGCCTTCGGGGTGCGCCGCTCGCGCCTTGCCAAGCGCAGCCGCTCCTCCGTTCGCGATCGTCCTTCGGTAGGCTGCCCCTCCCTCGCCCGCTCGTCGCTCGAAGGACCATGCCACAGCCCGACCCACGGTGGGATCGTCTCAAGGACCTGTTCGCCGCCGCCGCACCGATCCCGGCCGGCGAGCGGGAGTCGTTCCTGAAGGAACGCGGGGTCGGCGACGCGACGATCGTCGAAGTGATCGCCCTGCTCAAGGCCCACGAACCGGTCGACGAACAGCCCGGCGACACGATCGGTCCCTACAAGCTGCTCGAGAACCTCGGCGAAGGTGGGTTCGGCACGGTGTGGATGGCCGAGCAGCGCGCGCCGGTGCAGCGCCGCGTCGCGCTGAAGGTGCTGAAGGCGGGCATGGACAGCGCGCAGGTGTTGGCCCGCTTCGAGCAGGAACGGCAGGCGCTGGCGCTGATGCAGCACCCGAACATCGCGCAGGTCTACGATGCCGGGACGACGAAGCACGGGCGACCGTTCTTCGTGATGGAGCTGGTGAAGGGCATCCCGATCACCGACTACGCGAGCCGCGAACGGCTGACGATCCAGCAGCGGCTCGAGCTGTTCGTGCAGGTCTGCCGGGCGGTGCAGCACGCGCACCACAAGGGCGTCGTGCACCGCGACATCAAGCCGCGCAACGTGCTGGTCGCGACGGCGGACGGGCGGCCGCTCGCGAAGGTGATCGACTTCGGGATCGCGAAGGCTGTGACCGGGCGGTTGACCGAGCGCACGCTGTTCACCGAGCACCGGGCGATGATCGGCACGCTGGAGTACATGAGCCCGGAGCAGGCGGAAGGGCTGCTCGACGTCGACACGCGCGCGGATGTGTACTCGTTGGGTGCGTTGCTGTACGAGCTGCTGACGGGGAGTACGCCGTTCGTGGCGGCGAAGCTGCTGGAGGCCGGGTTCGGCGAGATGCTGCGCACGCTGCGCGAGGTCGAGCCGGAGCGGCCGAGTGTGCGTGTCAGCAGCAAGGCGGGTGCTGGCTGGGCGGCGAGCGGGGCGCTCGGGGGAAGGGATCCGAAGCAGCTGTTCGGATCGCTGCGCGGGGATCTGGACTGGGTGGTGATGAAGGCGCTCGAGAAGGATCGGGCGCGGCGGTACGGGACGGCGGACGGGTTGGCGGCCGATGTCGAGAGCTACCTGCGCGGCGAGGCGGTGACGGCAGTGCCGCCGAGTGTCGGCTATCGGGTGCGCAAGTTCGTGCGGCGGAATCGGGCATTAGTGGTTGGGGGCACTGCGGTGGTGCTCACGCTGGTCGTGGGGATCGTCGGCATCGGCTGGGCTCTGGGGCTCGCCAAGGAGGAGCAAGAGAAGATGCGCAGCGCCGCGGCCACCGCGGTCCAGGTAATGGAGCGCGTGGTCGGCGCCGGAGACGGGTCGATGAGCCTGCACGTCACCGACTGGGGGAGCCAACCCGTGGGGGCCGACGAACGAGACCATGCCAGGGTCGTCGTCGTTCTCGAGTCGCTGGCGGAGCACGCGGAGACAATCCGCGCCGAACTCACGGCGCGAGAGCGCAGCGTGACGGTGCTCGAATACTCGGCCCGGCTGAGTGCGGCCATGCAGCACGTGAATGCCGCACAACCGGCGGTGGGGCGCCAGGTCCTGGCCGGTTGCGAACCCACGCTACGGGGCTTGGAGTGGCTGATTGTCTCCACCCGAATCGAGGACGACGTACACCCGGTTCCCCTGGGCATTCGACGGCTCGAGCCCTCGGATCTGCAACGAGAGATGGGCCCGGAGATCCGCACGCTGGACTTCTCCCGCGACAGCCGTCGACTCGCCGTTGCCGGGGACGAACACCTCGTGGTCGTACGCTGTGGTTCCTGGTTCGAAGAGGTGCGCCTGCCTATCGACGTCGAAGGTTGGTTCTGGATCGACTTCTTTGCCGACGACTGGATCGCCTTCGATGGGGAGATCCGCATCGATCTGCGGGGAGGCAAGCGAACGAACTGGGCCCTGGCTCCCACCACGATCAACCTCGACGGCACCCTAGCCGCTTCCATGGCCTCGCATCGCATCACGGTGCACCGCACCATCGACGGGGCCGCGGTCTTCGCAGCGGATGCACCACACCCCGGCACGCTGCAGTTCTCGTCAGACAGCCGTTGGCTCGCTTGCCGCGGCAACGATCGGACCTCGCTCTGGGAGACCACGGCAGGCGGCCGGCATCTCGTGGTGCCGGAATCCGTCGCTTTGAGCCCGCTGGGCCCTTGGGCGATTGGCGAAACGCGCGTCGTCGACCTGAGTGCAGCGAACACAGATCGGGGGCCATGGGAGGACTCCATGCTCCACGTCTACACGTTCGTGGGGCGGGACGCGGTGCTCTGCTTCCATCAGCCGGAGTGGCGCTCCTACGTCGTGGAACTCCCCAGTGGAAGGAGACTCTCTCCCCCTATCGAGGTGAAGAGCCTCTCCGACGGCTCTATCGTCGTGCCCGAGCCCATGCACCGCGTCGTCGCGACGCACGACTCCAGCCACAGCATCGCGATCGAGACCGGAGAACGCCTCGCGCCCTCGATCTGCGGATTCAGGAGCGAGACGGCGTTCTCACCGAATGGGATCTGGATAGCGACACTGGACGATGCAGGCCAACTACTGATCGCCGCAGCCCGCCCACCACAGGTCGCCCTGCCGAAGTCCGCCGATCCCGTGCTGAGCCTCGGCTACACACACCGCAGGGAGAGCCTGGCGATCCGCAGCGTGACGCGCTCGTTCGACACGGTGTTCGTGCCGGACACGGGTGTGCCGCACCACAAGGCGTGCACCCGACACATCGCGGTCGCCGCGGGCAGCGGCAACGGCCGGTTCCAGCTCCGCATCGATGCGCAAGGTCACGCTGTACGTACGACAGCGGATTCCCCAGACCTCGAGCTGGCCCACGCGGAGTTGCTTGCCTGCCGCGCACTCGCCCTCGACCACACCGGCGCCTGCGCCGCGGCGATCGCCGACGACCGCGTGCTGCACTGGTCCTTCGACGCGGGCGCGACGGCCCGCGCCACGCCTGCAGAAGTCTGCCCGATCCCGACCGGGCCGAGCGGGATCCCGGTGCTCGCCGTTCACGGCCCCACTGTGCTGCTCGGTGACGCCGCGGGCATCCTGCGCCGCTACGAACTCGGCTCGCCGAGCGTGACACACACCGAACGCATCGGCGCCGCTGCGCTCACGGCGTTGCGCTGCAGCCCGGACGGCAGCCTCGTGCTGGTCGGCTGTGCGAACGGCATCTGCCACCTGCGCCGCACGGCCGATCTCGGCCTCGTGGTCGCGCTGGCCGGCCACTTCGACGCCGTGACCGCCGCCGCGTGGACGCCGGACGGCACGCGCATCGCCACCGGCTCGCGCGACGGCACAGTCCGGCTCTGGCCGACCGAAGCGACGCCGCTCGGCGACCAGGTGACCCCGTTCCTGACCCTGACCGAACCGCAGATCCGAGGCCGACCGACCGCCCTGCTCGTCACCCCCGATGGCGAACGGCTGGTCTGCGGCTATGACGACGGTGCGCTGCGGGTCTGGGACACCGTGCCGTGGGCCCAGCGGGCGGCCACCGTGCCCCCCCTCTTCCCACGCGCTGCCAAGTGAAGCTGCACTACCCGCCGTCGGCTCCGTCGCTCACCGGACCAGGATGACCTACCCACGCTGGCAACACATGAAGGACCTGTTCGCCGCCGCAGCTCCGCTGCCCGCCGCCGAACGCGAGGCGTTCTTGCAGGGCCACGGTGCCGACGACGAACTCGTGCAGGAGGTGCTGACCCTGCTCGCCGCCCAACAGCCGAATGCACCTTCGGACCTCGGCAGCACTGTCGACCGCATCGACGATGTCCCGCCCCACAGCGAAGGCCCCGGCACCCGCATCGGCCCCTACACGCTGCGCGAGCCGATCGGCGAAGGCGGCTTCGGCACCGTCTACGCCGCCGAACAGGAGGCCCCGATCCGCCGCCGCGTGGCGCTGAAGATCGTCAAGCCCGGCATGGACAGCCGGCAGGTGCTCGCCCGCTTCGAACAGGAGCGGCAGGCGCTGGCGCTGATGGACCATCCGAACATCGCCCGCGTGTTCGACGGCGGCAGCACCCCGAGCGGGCGGCCGTTCTTCGTGATGGAGCTGGTGCAGGGCGAACCCATCACCGACTACTGCGACCACGAGCGGCTCACCACCACCGAACGCCTCGTGCTGTTCGCCGACGTCGTGCGCGCCGTCCAGCACGCCCACCAGAAGGGCGTCATCCACCGCGACCTGAAGCCCAGCAACGTGCTGGTCACCGTCGTCGACGGCAGACCGATCCCGAAGGTCATCGACTTCGGCATCGCCAAGTCCACGCAGGGCCGGCTGACCGATCGCACCCTGTTCACCGAGCACAAGCAGACGCTCGGCACTCCGCTCTACATGAGCCCCGAGCAGGCGCACCTGAGCGGCGTCGACGTCGACACGCGCAGCGATGTCTACAGCCTCGGCGTGCTGCTCTACGAGTTGTTGACGGGCACCACCCCGTTCTCGCGCGACGAGCTCTTCCGGGCGGGCGAGGCGGAGATGTATCGCGTGCTGCGCGAGGTCGAGCCGCAGAAGCCCAGTACGCGCATCGCGACGCTCGGCAGGATCGGCGCCACCACGGCGGAGCGACGCCGCGTCGAACGGCGCCAACTCGGCTCGCTGCTGCGCGGCGATCTCGACTGGATCGTCATGAAGTGCCTCGAGAAGGAACGAGCGCGGCGCTACGCGACGGCGCAGGAACTGGTGCTGGATGTCGAGCGGCACCTGACGGGAGAGGCAGTCGAGGCGGTGCCGCCGAGCGTGGTGTATCAGGTACGGCGTTTCGTCGGACGCAACCGCGCGATGGTCGGAGCAGCGCTCGCCGTGCTGGCGACCGCTGTCGCCGGCGCCGGAATGTTCGCGTGGTCCCAGCATCGACATGGCCTGGACCTGCAGCGGGACGCCCAGAAGCTCCAGCAGGCTGCCGAGCAGCAAGAGTACGCGGCGTACGTCTTCCACATCCAGGTAGCCGACGCAGCTCTCGCCAACGACGACGTGCGAACCCTGCGCCAGCACCTCGAGGCCTGCCCCGAGCACCTGCGGCACTGGGAGTGGCACCATCTGGATGCCGCCAGCGAGCGCAGCGAGTTCATTCTCGCCGGCCACGAAGGGCCGGTGCGGTTCGTCGCCTACGACCAGAAGGGCGAACGGCTCGTGACCGCATCCGACGACGGCACCGCTCGACTCTGGGATCCACGCACCGGGAAAGCCTGTGGCGTGCTGTACCACGGCGGTGCGGCGGTCAGGAAGGCGCAGTTCCATCCGGACGGGCGTTGGGTGGCGACCGCGACGGCGGCTGGTGAAGTTGCGGTTTGGGACGTCGAGCGCCAGGCCGAGGTAGCGAAGCTTGCCGCGGCAGGTAGCGAACTTGCGGAGTGCGATTTCGCCTGGAGCCCAGGTGGCCAGCAGATCGCCACCATCGTGCGCGGTGGACCGACTTCGCTGTGGTCGTGTGGAACATGGCAGCAGCGGCACGTGCTCGAGGCAGAAAGCCGGCGCGACCGGGTGCTGTTCGCTACGGGGGTGGAGCGGGTGGTGACGTGGAGTACGAACTACGCGCCGATTCTGTGGGATGCGGCGTCCGGAGCGCGGCTGGAGTCAGTCACGGTCCCGAGCAGACGGATCGAGCTCGTGTGGTGTGACCCTGACAACCTGTGGGTAGACGTGGTGACCGAGGATGCAATCTGCACATCCTGGGACCTTCGGGACGGGTCCCGTCGAGGCGCTCACCATGTGGGCCATGGCAGGACATTCCTGTCCGGGAGTTTCTTGCACGCGACCGCGGTCCACGATGGCCCCGTGGTTGTAGGAGGAGAAATGGGCCACGAGGAGCTTCTCGGCCACCGTGGCGAAGCAGTGTTTGTCGGGGCAGTCGCTGGCAGATCCGGACGTGGGGTTGTTACCGCTGCCATCGATGCAACCGCCAGACTCTGGGATGGGATGACGGAGATTGCCCTCTTCCTCGGCCACACTGCTCCGATCAACCACGCCGCGGTCCGCGCGGACGAACAGCAGTTCGCCACCGCCGCCGAGGACCACACGTGCCGGCTTTGGAACCTGCAGCACACGTGGGAGCAGCGACGCAGCTTGCCAATACCGGGGTATTTGTTCGGGATCGCATTCAGCCCTGATGGCAAGCATCTGCTCGCCCGCAACTCACACGAGTGCCAGATCCACGACCTGACGACCACGCAGCCAACCGGGTCGATCCAGCCAGGCCCCATCCTCGGCTATGCCGCGTGGTGCGGCGACGCAGCGTTCGCGTGTGGACCGAGCCTGGGCTTCCACGATGCTGCGGGCAAGAGTCTCCTCACGACCACACACGGAGCCCCGAACTGGCCCCATCTCCAGGACGCCGTTGGCTCACCATCCCACCTGCTGCTGCGCACCCAGAACCACTTCGAGCTGTTCCACGTCGTCAGCGGCAACCGGAGCGAGCTCGGCGAACTGGCATGCGCCGATCTCGACCCGACCAGCCCACGGATCGTGATGTCCGGTAAGGACCGGACGGTCGAGGTGCGGTCCCTCGACGACGACACGCTCCTGTGCCGCATTCCGGCCCAACCGAGCGACGTAACCAGCCTTCGCTTCCGATCGGATGGCAAGCAGTTCCTGGTCGCTACCGCGGAGACGGTCGAGGTGTTCGCGACCGACACGGGCAACTCGGTGGCAAGCCTGCCATCAGGCGTGCACCGCGACCCGATCTGGTCGCTGGATGGCACCCACATCGCCAGTTGGTCGCCCGACGGCATCCAGGTGTTCGATGCGAGGAACGGCGACCGCCGCTGTGGAATCAAGCTGGCAGCGATCGGAGACCACCCGGAAGACCGGATGTTCGGCAGGAAGCGCAAGTTCGACCTCTCCCCTGACGGCACCCGACTCCTGGTCTGCTGGGCCGACGACCGCGCAACGCCTTCGCTCTACGAAACCACGACCGGGCGCGAACTGCTCCGGCTGCGCGGGCGCGCGGCCGGCGACGCATTGCAAGGCGCGTTCAGCCCGGATGGTCGAACGATCGCGGTGTGCAGCTTTGGCGACGACGTGACCTTGTGGGACTCGCGGCGCATGTCGGAGCGACTCGCGGCGATCCAGCCGTTCCTGATGCAGCAGGGCCGAGCTCAGGAAGTCGAGGATGCCACAGCGAAGCACCGAGCCCGAGCCGAACGGCTGGCGAAGGCCCGCGACAGCCACGACACTCTCGCCGCCATCTGCAGCCACAAGGCGACCGC
This sequence comes from Planctomycetota bacterium, assembly GCA_016793305.1. The sequence continues at coordinate 591 of JAEUHU010000267.1, read as the reverse complement.
CGAGCAGCAGACCGAGTGCCTCACGTTGCTCCGCGCCGCCTTGGCGGACGCCCCCGGGGACGGGACGATCCAACTGCATCTCGCCGTGGCTGCCTACCACGCAGGCGCCGATGCCGAATGCGAACGGCTGCTGGCGGAACTCGGCAGGGCACCTGGCCGCGACCCCGTCGAGCCACTGGAACTCAGCTTCTTGACCATGGCCCAGAGCCGCCTCGGCAAGCGAGACGCCGCGGTGGCGAACCTGACACTCCTCGGCAACTACGACCCCGACAACCTCGCCTACGCCAAGCTCGGCCTGACCTGCCACGAGCTGCAACGTCAGGCCCGCGCCGTCTTCCTCGAGTGCTTCCCTGACGCCAAGCTCCCCGAAGCCAGGAAGTGACATGACCGCCCCCGACCAGCCCGGCCAACCCGAACACCCCAAACCCTCGCCCCCACCCGCAGGCGGCACAACTTCCCCGCAGACCCTGCTCGCCCAGCTCTACGACCAGCTGCGCGCCGCCGCCCAGCAGCAGATGGCGCGCGAACGCCAGAACCACACCCTGTCCGCGACCGCCCTCGTCCACGAAGCCTGGTTGCGGCTCGCCCCGC